>JBOHMF010000016.1:0-21105 GCA_050730055.1 Allostellaceae bacterium | reverse complement strand
TCACGACGCGGGCGTCGCGGCAGATGCCTTGGGTGTCGAGCAGGACCGAGATCCCGCAGCCGACGACGGCGATATCCATCTCGGTACGCGGGATAAAGCGCAGATAGGCGTCCGCCTCGCGCGGGCGCGGCTTTGGCAGGCGGAATTCGACGATGAACTCGCCCTTTTTCAGCGAGGTCTGACCCGGCCCGATCGGGATCGCCTCGACCGGCGCCTCGCGCCGCCCCTGCGGCCCGGCGATGATCGCCACCGCGCGCATAGCGATGATCGCCGGCACGCTGTCGGCCGCGGGTGAGGCATTGCACAGATTGCCGGCGAGCGAGGCGCGGCCCTGGATCTGGGTCGAGCCGATCAGATCGACCGCCTCGACCACTCCCGGCCAGGCGCGGTTAAGCGGCTCGCAGGCGCTCAGCATCGCCCCGGGTGTGGCGCCGCCGATGATAAAGGCGTCCCCTTCCTCGCGAATGCCGATGAGGCCGGGAATGCGCTTGGCATCGACGATCAGTTCGGGCCGCAGGCGCCCCGAACGCAGTTGCACCAGAAGATCGGTGCCCCCCGACAGAACCTTGGCCGCACCCGAGGCGCCGGCCAGGATCTTGACGGCCTCGTCGATGGTGGTGGGGGCGGTAAAATTAAGGCTCGGCATGCTCGCTCCTGCTTTGCTACGACCGCGGCCCACTGGCCACGAAAATCACACAATCCCCTCGCCGCCTCGATCGCGCGCCTGCGCAGCGGAATGACCGGCGGGCATCCACGCTCTTCGCTTACACCACCATCCCCCGCGACGGGAAGCGCTATGTTGCGATGGCAGCGATGGGCGCCGCAATCCCCGATCGCGCAACCGCCGCGCTGCAAGGCTCTGCGCCGCGCCATGGAACCAGTACGGTAAACCAGTGTTGGCCGCGCGGCGGAGTGCAATCCGCAGCATCCTTTCGATCTCGGCCAGCCGCTGCCGACAAGACCCACGGAGAACGGAATGACAGGAGAGCATATGCGAGACGCAGGAACGGCTGCCGCGACACGGCCCCGCGCCCGCACGGAACTTGACGGCCGGATCGCGGAAGGCCGGCGGTTCATCGATGCCGCCTTTGGCAAGGCGGCGCCGCTGCGGATCGCGGCGGGAGAGGTTGTCCTCGGCGCCAATGCCGCCAGCCCTCTCGCCTGCCGTCTGAGCGGCGGCTGGGCCTGCCGCGCCATCGGGTGGTCCGATGGGCGCCGGGCGATCATCGACATCTACATGCCCGGTGACATCATCGGGATCGAAACCGCCTTGTTCGACCGTCCGCACGACGAGGTGGTGGCCATCACCGCGCTCGGCGTGCGGGCGATCGATGCCGCCGCCCTCGCCGAGTTGATGACGCACCCTGCGGCAGCGGCCGCCGCGTTCTGGGTCCTGGCCGAGCAGCAGCGGCGCGTCGACCGGCTCACCGCCGCACTGGCGCGCCGCGACGCCCATGAGCGCCTGGCGCTGATGCTGACCGATCTTCACGACCGTCTGCGCCAGCGCGGCCTGATCGCGGAGGCGAGCTATCCTCTGCCACTGACCCAGCAGCAGATCGGTGACCATCTCGGTCTGACCCTGGTGCATGTCAACCGCGTCCTGCGCTCACTGCGCGAGAAGCGGATCGTCAGCATCGATCGCCACGTGGTCACGATCCGCGATCTCGATCGGCTGCGGCAACTCGCCGCGAGCGGAAGGGGGGAGCAGCAGCTTACCGTCACGCGGCCTCTCGCCTCGCGCGAGCGGCTGGCGCCTGACCACGCCGAGTTGGGCGAATTCGCGCTGTCCTGAGCGCGGCCCCGCCCCGGCGCGGGCCTTCCGCGCAGGCAACCGCAACGGAGCAGGGTCATGGCAGCAGCAAAGCCTTCCGGCACCGAGGTTTCCCGCCGCTCGCTGTTCACCGCCGCGGCAGCGATCCTGGGCGGCTTTGCCGCTTCCGCTCTCGGTTGGATGGCCCCGCGCAGCGCGGCCGCCGCGACCAAGAAAATCGCGCAGAAGGTGGCCCAGTACCAGGACACCCCAAAGGGGTCGCAGCACTGCGCGCTCTGCACCCACTTTGAGCCGCCGTCCTCGTGCCATCTTGTCGCCGGCAAGATCAGCCCGCAGGGCTGGTGCATCCTGTTCAGCCCCAAAAAACCGGCCTGACCTTGCCCGAGACAGGCGCGCGCCGCGCGCCCGGAACGATGCCCCGAAAATGACCCGGGCGGGTTCTCAGTCCTCGCCGATGAAGGCGAGAATGTCGCACTGCACCTGCATCGGCGCCGCGAGATCGTGCGCGGTCATCGTGTGGCGCGCGGGCCGCGAGTGCGGATCGGGAAACATTGCCACCCAGTGACGGTTGAGGGTCTCGCGCAAGCCGCGATCGGCGATCCACACCGTCACCTTGACGATGTCCTCGGGCGAGCCGCCGGCGGCAGCCATGATCCGCCGCACATTCTCGAACATGAAGCGGCATTGCAGATCGAGATCGCCGAGCACCGCGCCCGTGTCGGGATCGGCGCCGGAGATGCCGCCGGAAGCGAGGATCGGCCCGCGCCGACTGGCGCTGGGGATGGGGTTGGTGTGCCGCGACCCCGGAACTTCGATGCTGCGTCGCTTTTCCATCGCCTCCTCCGCAACCGGCAACCGTGCCATGCTATCCTAGCACCGTTCCGGCGGAGGGAACGTGCTGAGCGAAGAACAACATCGTTTTCTGATGAGCCGCCGGGTCGCCCATCTGGCGACCGCCGATGCCGCCGGGGTGCCCTCCATCGTGCCGGTGTGTTTTGCCGTCCTCTCGACCCCGCAAGGGGAGACCCTCTACATCACGATCGACGAGAAGCCAAAGGGCGATCCCTCGCGTCTGCGGCGGCTGCGCAATCTGACCGGGAACCCGGCCGCCGCGGTCGTCGCCGACCGCTACGACGAGGACTGGACGCGGCTCGGCTGGGTGCTGGTGCGCGGCCGCGCCGAGATCCTTCTCATCGGCGAGGAGCACGACCGCGCGCAAGCGCTGCTGAAAGGCCGCTACCCGCAGCTTGCGGCAATGACAATCGCGGCGCTGCCGGTCATCGCCCTGCGCATCGCCGGAGCGGCAAGCTGGGGCGATCTCTCGCCCGATTAGGCGCCGCGATGACAACGCAAACGGCCGGTCAGGGGCGGACAAGCTTGCCGAGCAGCGCGCGGATTGCTACCAGTTCGCGCCGCACCTCATCGAGAGCGGCGGCCAGCGCTTCGCCGGAGGGCGCCGCGGGTTCCGGCCCTCCACGCGCCGGATCGCGCGCCGGCGCGATCGCGGTCTCGCCGGGTAGCCCGCCTTCGCGCAGCAGCTTCTGCACGCCGCGGATGGTATAACCCTCCTGGTACAGGCACTGCCGGATGCGCCGCAGCAGCGCCACATCCTCGGGGCGGTAGTAGCGCCGCCCGCCGGCGCGCCGCAGCGGCGCCACCTGCGGAAATTTCGCCTCCCAGAAGCGCAGAACATGCGCCGGCAGATCGAGATCACGCGCCACCTCGGTGGTGGTGCGAAAGGCGCTGGCAGTTTTTCCCGAGCGCCGCGCAGCGGCCGCGTCCGCCGCCTCGCTCACCCTCAAGCCGACCGCGCTCGGGCCGCACCGCCATGCGGCTCGCCCTCGGCTGGCTGGCCGAGGCCGCTGTTGATCTGGTTCTTCAGCGTATGCGAGGCACGGAACACGAGAACCCGGCGCGGGTTGATCGGCACCTCCTGCCCCGTCTTGGGGTTGCGGCCGATGCGCTGTCCCTTGCGCCGCACGGCAAAGCTGCCAAAGGACGAGATCTTGACCATCTCGCCGCGTTCGAGCGCTCCGGCAATTTCGGCGATGACCGACTCGACCAGTTCGGCCGATTCATTGCGCGACAGCCCGACCTCCTGGTAGACCGCCTCGCTCAACTGCGCACGGGTGACGGTATGCCCGGCCATGACCCCTCCCTGGCTTTTGCACAAGGTTAGCCCGGGACGAAAATTCCGTCAAATTCCAAAGTGTTGTCCGCTGTTTTCGGGTTCGCCGCAAAAGCCTCCCGCTACCAGCGTAGGAGGCTCGCCCCCCAGCTCAACCCGCCGCCCAGCGCTTCCATCAGCACCAGGTGGCCGGGCTGGATGCGCCCGTCGGCAACCGCCTCGGCGAGGGCGAGCGGGATCGAGGCGGCCGAGGTGTTGGCGTGGCGCGCGATCGTCATCACCACCCGCTCGGGCGGCAGGCCGAGCTTTCGTCCGACCCCGTCGATGATGCGGCTGTTGGCCTGGTGCGGCACCAGCCAGTCGATGGCATCGGGGGTGAGCCCGTTGGCGCCGAGCGCCTCGTCCACAACCTCGCTCAGATGCTGGACCGCCTGGCGGAACACCTCGCGCCCTTCCATGCGCAGATGGCCGGTCGTGCCGGACGAGGACGGACCGCCATCGACATGAAGAATGCCGTAGTGGCGCCCGTCGGAATGAAGATGGGTCGACAGGATAAAGCGGCCGTCGCGTGGCGGGTCCGGGACCGCCTGCACCACCACGGCGCCGGCGCCGTCGCCAAACAGGACGCAGGTGCCGCGGTCCTGCCAATCGAGAATGCGCGAGAAGGTCTCGGCCCCGATCACCAGCGCGGTGCCCGCCTGGCCGGCGCGCACCGCGTTGTCGGCAACGGCAAGGGCAAAGATGAAGCCGGCGCAGACCGCCTGGACGTCAAAGGCGGCGCCGCGGCGCATCGCGAGGCGCGCCTGGACCTTGGCGGCGGTTGCCGGAAAGGTGTGGTCGGGGGTCGCGGTGGCGAGGACCAGGAGATCGAGATCGTCGCCGGTAAGCCCGGCGTCGGCGAGCGCGCGCTCGGCCGCCCGCACCGCGAGGTCGGAGGTCAATTCGCCCGCGGCCGCGATCCGCCGTTCGCCAATCCCGGTGCGCTGCCGGATCCAGGCGTCGGAGGTGTCGAGACGGCGCGCCAACTCGGCGTTGGTGACGACGCGCTCGGGCAGATAGGCGCCGCACCCGATGATCCGTGCGCGCCAGCCCATCACGACAAAACCGTCACGGCAGGCTCACAACCGGATCGGCTGCGCCGCCGGCCGCGACTGGCCGATGCGGGCGAGTTCGTCGCGGATCGTGCCGACGACCCCGTTCACCGTCATGTCGATCGCCACCCCGATCGCATTGGCAAAGCCATAGGCGTCGGTGGCGCCGTGGCTCTTGACCGCGACCCCGGCGAGACCGAGAAAGATCGCGCCGTTGTGGCGGCGCGGGTCAAACCGCAGGCGCAGCTTGTTGAGCGCGCCGCGCGCGAACAGATAGCCGATGCGCGCCCAGAACGAATGGCGGAACGCCGCCTTCAGGGATTCGGTAAACAGTCTGGCGGTGCCTTCGGCGGTCTTGAGCGCGACATTTCCGGTGAAGCCGTCGGTGACGACGACATCGACGGTGCCGCGCGGGATGTCGTCGCCCTCGACAAACCCGTAGAAGCGGATCGGCACCAGACCGGAGCGCAGTTCGGCCGCGGCGGCGCGCACCGCCTCATGGCCCTTCAAATCCTCGGCACCGACATTGAGGAGCGCCACGCTTGGCGCCGCCAAACCCAAAACGGCGCGCGCAAAAACCTCGCCCATCACGGCAAATTGCACGAGATTGGCGGCGTCGCACTCGATGTTGGCGCCGAGATCGAGGATCACCGTCTCACCCGAGAGGGTCGGAAACAGCGAGGCGATCGCCGGCCGATCGATGCCCGGCAGGGTCTTCAGCACAAACTTCGCCATCGCCATCAGCGCGCCGGTATTGCCGGCCGAGACCATACCGTCGGCACGCCCTTCGGCGACTGCGTCGAGGGCGAGCCGCATGCTCGATTGCCGGGCGGTACGCAAGGCCACTGACGGCTTGGCATCGGCCGGCACCCTCTCGCTGGTATGGTGGAGCGTCGCCACCTGGGACAGCTTTGGCAGGCGCGCCAGCAGCGGGCGCACCGCCTCCTCCGCCCCGAACAGCAGAAAGGCGACGTTCGGAAAGCGCTGCAACGCGATCTCGGCGCCCTTGAGCACGCTCGCCGGCGCCTGATCGCCGCCCATGGCATCGAGAGCAATGGTGATGGAAGTTGCCACCGCGCATCCCCCTTGCAGGGATCAGCTCCCCTGCGGGCGCGGCGGCACCACCTCGCGTCCGCCATAATAGCCGCAGGCCGGGCACAGATGATGCGGGCGCCTCATCTCGCCGCAATTCGGGCACTCGGCGTGAGCCGAGGATTTCAGCGCATGGTGCGAGCGCCGCATGTCGCGGCGCGACGGAGAGGTCTTCTTTTTGGGTACGGCCATGGAAAACCCGGGTTGTGCGAAGAGCCGAGCAAGGCTGCCGCTAATTAACGAAAATCCGACCGCACGGCAACAGCCGATCCGGATGTGGCAGCGCTGGCGGATCGCGTCGCGGCATCTCAGTCGGCCTTCTTCCAGCGGGCCAGCGCGGCAAACGGTTTTTCTCCCTCGCTTGCTGCCGCGTCCGTCTCGATCGCTGCCTGCGGGTCGCGCGGAAACTCGGGAAGGGTGAGCGAGAGTTCCTGCGCCACCGCCTCGCCGATGTCGATGGTCTCGCCCAGAAGCGGCTCAAAATCGATCCCCTCGCCCGCGAGCGCAACCTCGGACTCGGCCGCGGTCGGGCCGTAGAGCAGAGCGAACGGCTGCTTGAGGCTGCCCCGCACCGGCTCCAGCGAGACCACGCATTCCTGGACAAAATCGGCCTCGATGGCGGCCTCCAGGAGGACCGCGGTGCCGTCGCGGCGGGACAGCGCGACGGTCGCGGTCAGACGGTCGAGCGCCACAAGCCCAAAGCGCCGGGCCAGCCGCGCGCACTCCTCAGGACTTGCCGTGATCCGTTGGCGAAACGGGTCATGGCCAAGCCGCGCCAGCGCCACGCGACGCGAGAACTCGGGTGCGGCGCTCACGGCGCCGCTTCCCGAGCAGGGGTCTCCGGGTGCGGCGGCGGTTCAAACACGACGCGCCCGGCGACGAGCGCAGCGGTCGGCTGCGCCTCGAGCCGGACTGCCGCCCGGCGCACATAGGCCGCCATCGCCGCGAGCGGCGGCGCCTCCTTGGCGGTGCCAAACAGATTGCGCGCGAGAGCGGCGGTCAGAACCGCATCAGCACCGGCGAGGCCCTCTTCGTAGGCGCGGATGCGCCCATAAAGACCCTCGGCCATGTGCCGGATTTCCTTGCCGACCCGGAGATCCGATTTGCCTATCTCGCGCAGCGAGCGGTCCATGTCGATGAACATCGTATCAAACAGTTCCTGCGCAAAACGGCTGGCCTCGGGTCCGGCCGATTTGAGACGATGGAGATAGAGAAAGGCGTGCAGGCAGATCAGCTCAAAGCGCCCGTCGAGCGTGTCGGGAACCGTGCAATCGGTGAAGAAGACCGCCTGGCGCGACTGGGCGACGATCCGCTCATAGCCGGAGCGGGCCGCTTCACGCAGGGGATTGTGCCGCGAACGCCAAATCACCGCACGGTCGAGGGAAGGCCAGAGGTTGACAATCGGAGGATCTGGGCGGAATCTGTGCCGCACAGATAGGCCCCAGCGCCTGTTCTTGCAACGCTTTCCTCTCGTTTTCCCGTTCTCCGAACCCGCCCATGACCCGTGCGCGCTTGTCTTCGCTCCTCTCGGCGATCGCTGCGGTTTCCCTGCTCGCCGCCTGCTCCGTCGATGTCGCGCAACGCGGCAATCTCCCGCTGCGCGACGAGTTGGCTCAGATCCATCCCGGCACCACGACCAGGGCCGAGGTCGGGAAACTGCTCGGTTCGCCGTCGAGCACCGGCGTGTTCGACGGCGATTCGTGGTACTACATCAGCAAGCGGACCAAGCAGATCGCTTTTTTCAACCCGGACGTGCTTGACCAGGAGGTCTACATCATCAGCTTTAACAAGCAGGGCGTGGTCAGCGGCGTCGCTCACCGGACCCTGAAAAACGGGCGCGCGGTCGCGATGGCGCCGGGCGCGACCCCCGCTCCCGGCCGCCATCTCACCTTTTTTGAGCAGATCATCGGCAATATCGGCAAGTTCAACAGCGGCAGCAGCGGCCCATAACCGGCGCATGCGTAACAGCTGCAGGGCGGAATAGCGAAGCGCGTTCCGCCATGACCGCAAGATGGTGGAGTGCGCTACCCCGCCCGCCGGCGGGTGAGGCAGCTTTTCCACCCTATGCCTCTCACCCCATCCAGGTCGCCAGCACCGCCAGCAGCAAGAGCGCCACGATGTTGGTGATCTTGATCATCGGGTTGATCGCCGGACCCGCGGTGTCCTTGTAGGGGTCGCCGACCGTGTCGCCGGTGATGGCGGCCTTGTGCGGCTCCGACCCCTTGCCGCCGTGATGGCCCTCTTCGATGTACTTCTTGGCATTGTCCCAGGCGCCGCCGCCTGCGGTCATCGAGATCGCGACAAAGAGGCCGGTGACAATCGTGCCCAAGAGCATCGCGCCAAGGGCGCTGAACCCGGCCGCCTGCCCGGCGACCGCGGTGATGATCAGGTAGAGCACGATCGGCGCCAGGACCGGCAGGAGCGAGGGCACGATCATCTCGCGGATCGCCGCCCGGGTCAGAAGATCGACGGCCAGACCGTAATCGGGCTTGGCCTTGCCCTGCATGATGCCGGGGATCTCGCGGAACTGCCGGCGCACCTCGACCACGACCGCACCCGCGGCGCGCCCCACTGCGGTCATGCCGAGCGAACCGAAGAGATACGGCAAGAGGCCGCCGAGAAACAGCCCGATCACGACATAGGGGTCCTGGAGACGAAAACTGACCACCAGCTTTGGAAAATAGTGGTGCAGGTCCTCGGTATAGGCGGCAAACAGGACGAGCGAGGCGAGCGCGGCCGAGCCGATCGCGTAGCCCTTGGTCACCGCCTTTGTGGTGTTGCCGACCGCGTCGAGCGCGTCGGTCGTGCGCCGCACCTCGTGCGGCAGATCGGCCATCTCGGCGATGCCGCCGGCGTTGTCGGTGACCGGCCCGTAGGCATCGAGGGCGATGATCATGCCGGCCAGTGCCAGCATCGTCGTCACCGCGACGGCAATGCCAAACAGTCCGGCCACGATGAACGCGATGATGATGCCGACGCAGATCGCGATGACCGGCAGCGCCGTCGCCTCCATCGACACGGCGAGGCCCTGGATCACATTGGTGCCGTGCCCGGTGGTGGAGGCCATGGCGATGCTGCGCACCGGGCGATAGGCGGTCGCGGTGTAATATTCGGTAGCCCACACGATCGAGCCGGTCACGCCGAGACCGACCAATGCGCAGATCCACAGCCAGAAGCCGCTGGTCGTGGCGCCGTTGGTCATCGGCAACGGCCGGAAAGCGCCGAACAGCCACCAGATGACAAGGCCGATCGCGATGATCGAGAGAACCCCGGTCGCGACGAGGCCCTTGTAGAGCGCCTTCATGATGCCGTTGTCGGCGCCGAGGCGGACAAAAAAGGTGCCGATGATCGAGGTGAGGATGCACACCGCCCCGATCACCAGCGGCAGCAGCAGGACCGTGTTGCGCAGCGGCGCCGCAAAAAAGACGGCGGCGAGGAGCATCGTCGCCACCAACGTCACCGCGTAGGTCTCAAACAGATCGGCCGCCATCCCCGCGCAGTCGCCGACATTGTCACCGACATTGTCGGCGATGACGGCCGGGTTGCGCGGATCGTCCTCGGGGATGCCGGCCTCGATCTTGCCAACGAGATCGGCCCCGACATCGGCGCCCTTGGTGAAGATGCCGCCGCCGAGACGGGCAAAGATCGAGATCAGCGAGGCGCCAAAAGAGAGCGCCACCATCGCATCGAGCACGCCGCGCTGATCGCCGCCGCTGATCGCTTGCAGAAAGAAATAGTAGCCGCCGACCGCCAGAAGACCAAGACCGACGACCAGGAGTCCCGTCACCGCACCCGCCCTGAAGGCGAGCGCGAGACCCGCGCGCAGTCCGTTGCGCGCCGCCTGCGCGGTGCGCACATTGGCGCGCACCGAGACGTTCATGCCGATATAGCCGGCCGCTCCCGACAGCACCGAGCCGATCAGATAGCCGAGCGCCACCTTCCAGCCGAGAAGGATCCCGAGCACGATCAGGATGACGATGCCGACGATGGCGATGGTCCGGTACTGGCGGTTGAGATAGGCGCGGGCGCCGACCCGAACCGCGTCGGAAATCTCCTGCATGCGCGCATTGCCGGCATCGGCGGCGAGAACCTGGCGGCTCGTCACCACGCCATAGAGCAGGGCCAGGACACCGCAACCGAGAACGAGAATATAGATGGAAGGGGCAATCATCCGCCAAGAGTCCCTAGGGCTGATCCGCACAGCAAAACGCCCGCCCCGGTCGTCTCCGCGACGGCGGGCAGGCCCGGCCCCGCGCGCCCAAATGGCTTTTTGGGCGCGGCGACCCCGAGAAGAGCGGGCGGAACATGCCAGAACCGCACCCCCCGCACAACCGCGCTGTCACCCGCGACAAACCGGCGCGGCGCGGCATCGTTGCATCGCCGCCCCTCACCCCAACCCCCTCCCTCTCCCCGGATCAAGTCCGGGGAGAGGGAGGGACCCGCGCTGAAGGCGCGGGAGGGGGTAACGGCGCTTTGATCTCAGAAATGCCGATAGCCGCCGCTTGCGACCGCGATCTCGCGACCCTGCCAATCGAGGAGGCGCACCCCGGCGCCGCTCCCGATCCGGCCGATCGCGGTGATCGGCAGGCCGAGTTCGGCCGACAGCGCGGCAATCTGCGCCTCCGCCGCGGGCGGCGTGGCAAACAGCAATTCGTAATCGTCGCCGCCGCGGGCAAGCCGCGGCAAAAGATCCGGTTCCTGGGTGATGACGCGGCGCGCCGCCGGCGACAGCGGCAGCGCCGCAAGTTCGACCGCGGCGCCGACCCCGGAGGTCTCGCAGATGTGGCCGAGATCGGCGAGAAGCCCGTCGGAGACATCGATCATCGCATGGGCGAGACCGGCAAGGCGCGGCCCCAGCGCGGTGCGCGGCTCGGGAAGCTGAAAGCGCGCGACGAGCGTGGCGCGTTCCTCCTCCGGCAGCGCCGGATGGGCGCCGCGCAGGACGGCGAGACCGAGCGCGGCATCGCCGATCGTCCCCGAGACCCAGATCCGGTCGCCGGGGCGCGCGCCGCTGCGTCGCACCTCCGCCCCCGCCGCGACCTCGCCGAGCGCGGTCAGCGACAGGACCGCCGGCCCCACCGTCGCCACCGAATCCCCGCCCAGCAACGCCACCCCAAAGCGCTGCTGATCCGCCGCCAGACCCCGCGCAAAGCCGGCCAGCCATTCGCCTCCGAGCGCCTGCGGCAGGGCTGTCGTCAACAGGTAATAGAGCGGTCGCGCCGCCATTGCGGCGAGATCGGAGAGATTGACCCGCAGGAGCTTTTGCGCGACCCGGTCGGGCGGGTCGTCGGGCAGGTAATGCACGCCCTCGACGATCGCGTCGGCGGTGACGACGAGCCGCCGCCCGGCAGGGCATTCGACGAGCGCGGCGTCGTCCAGGAGACCCAGCCCGCCCGGGCCGGCGAGCGGGGCAAAGAACCGCCGGATGCGCTCGAACTCGCCGACCGCCTCCCCCGGTTCCCCTGGCGTCACGGCGGCAGCATCTCGGGTCCGCGCAGGACGCGCCCGAGGCGGTCGAGCACGCCGTTGGCCAGCCCCGGCTCCTTGCCGGCAAAAAAGGCGTGGGCGATCCCGGTATATTCGCTGATCGCGACGCGCGGCGGGATGTCCTCGCGGTGGACAAGCTCATAGGTGCCGGCGCGCAGGATCGCGCGCAGCACGGTTTCCAGCCGCGGCAGCGGCCAATCCTCGGTCAGGACCGCCGTGATCTCGCCGTCGAGCCGGTCCCGGTCGGCAGCGGTGCCGCGCACGATATCGGCAAACAGCGCGGCGTCGGCCTCGCCGTAAACCTCGCCGTCGATCTCGCGGCCGAGCCGGTGGCGGGCGAACTCGGCGACCACCGTGTCGGGTTTGAGATCGCGGTTGAGTTCGAGCTGGTAGAGCGCCTGAACCGCGGCCAGCCGGGCGCGGCGGCGGCGCAGGGCATCCTTGCGGCGCGGCGCGCCTTCTGTCGCACCAGCCGCGGTCAACTCCCCTGCCCCTGAAACCGGCGCCGCAATTCGACCAGCGCCAGGCAGGCCCGCACGGCCTCGCCGCCCTTGTCACGGCCATCGGGGGCGGCGCGCACGAGCGCCTGAGCCTCGCTCTCGACGGTCAGGATGCCGTAGCCGATGGCGACACCGTCGCGCACCATCAGATCCTGCAACGAGCGCGCGGTCTCGGCGCAGATGTGGTCGTAATGCGTGGTCTCGCCGCGGATCACGCAGCCGAGCGCGACAAAGCCGTCAAAGCGGTCCGGGTCTGCCGCGAGCGCGACACAGGCGATCGCGCCCGGCACCTCAAAGGCGCCGGGGACATTGACGATTTCGTGCGTCGCGCCGGCGGCGGCAAGCGCGCGCTCGGCGCCCTGGCGCAACAGCGCGGCGATGTGCGCGTAATAGGGCGCCTCGACAAGCAGCAGATGAGGCGGCCGGGTCGTTGTCATGGCGAAAGTCCGTTATCGCGGGGAAGCGGCGCGGCCGCGGTCCCGACGAGCCTTGCCAGATAGCGCGCGATCGTGTCGATTTCGAGGTTCATCCTTTGTCCCTCGACCGCCGTGCCAAAATTTGTCGCCGCGAGGGTCAACGGGATGATGTTGACGCCAAAGCGCTCGCCCGCGACCTCGTTGACCGTCAGGCTCACCCCGTCGAGCGCGACCGAACCCTTGGGCGCGATAAAGCGCATCAGCGCGGCGGGGGCTTCGAACACCAAACGGACCGATTCCGCCTCCGGGCGGCGCGCGACGACCCGCGCAAGGCCGTCAACATGCCCGGAGACGAGATGGCCGCCCAACTCGTCGCCGAGCCGCAGTGCACGTTCGAGATTGACCCTGGTGCCTTCCCGCCACTCGCCGATTGTCGTGCGCGCCAGGGTCTCGGCCGAAGCCTGGACGCGGAACGCTCCCTTTTCGAGCGCGACGACCGACAGGCATGCGCCCGAACAGGCGATCGAGGCGCCGGGCGCGATCGCGGCCGTATCATAGGACGTTTCGATGACGATCTCGGTGATCGCGCCGCGCACGACCCGCCGCACCCGCCCGAGATCGCTGACAATGCCGGTGAACATCGGGACAGGCTACGAGGCCGCCCGGCGATTTGCCAGAGACTTTCGCTCCCGCCGGACGCCGGGCGGACATGCGCTTCCGCCGATTGCCCGCGGACCTCGGTTTGCGCGCTTTTCCGCCCCTAAGATCGCCACTCCGTGGTAGATCCCGGCGAACGCCCGTCGGGAAACAACCATGCACATCGAGATCATCTGCACCGGCGACGAGGTGCTGACCGGCAAGATCGTCAACACCAATTTCAGCTACATCAGCCAGAAGCTCGAAGATGCCGGGCTCGGCGTGCGCTGGGGAACGATCGTCGGCGACGACCGCGAGACCCTCTTGGCGGCGTTCCGGCTCGCCGGCGAGCGGGCCGACGCAGTCATCGTCAATGGCGGTCTGGGACCGACCGTCGATGATCTGTCGCAGGAGATCGCGGCCAGGGCCGCCGGCGTCGAACTGGTGCTGAACGCGGATTGGCTCCAGCGCATGGAAGCCTTTTTCGCCCGCCGCGGCCGCGTCATGTCGGCCAACAACAGAAAGCAGGCGATGCTGCCGACGACGGCCGAGATCCTCGACAACCCGATCGGCACCGCCTGCGGTTTTGCCCTCGACATCGGCCGTGCGCGGTTCTTTTTCACCCCGGGCGTGCCGCGCGAACTCTTTCGCATGCTCGAAGAGCAGGTGATCCCCCGCCTTCTGCTGCGCAGCGGCGCGCCGAGCGTCATTCGCCTGAAGCGTTTTCATACCTACGGTCTCGGCGAGTCGAATGTCGATCATCTGCTCGCCGGGATCGAGGCGCTGGTACCGGACGGCAGCGCCAAGCTCGGTTTTCGCGCCCACTACCCGCAGATCGAAACAAAGCTCACCGTGCGCGGTATCAGTTCCGCCGACATCGCGCAGAAGCTCGCCCCGGTCGAAGCGGAGATCCGCCGCCGGCTCGGCAATTTCATCCTCGCCGAGGACGACGAGACCCTCGAAGGGGTCGTGTTGCGGGCGCTGGCCGAGCGCGGCGGCTCGCTGGCGCTGGTCGAGACCTATACCGCCGGGCAGATTGCCGCCCGCCTCGCCTCCATGCCCGGCGCCGAAAAAATCTTTCGCCGCGCGCTCGTCGCCCGCGACCCGGCCGAGATCGCCCGCGCCTTTGGCGTCGATGGCGGCCTGCTGACCGGCGAGGTCACGCGAGAAACGGCCGAAGAGGTCGCCGAGGCCGCGCGCCGCGAGACCGGTGCGAGCCACGCCCTCGCCGTCCTGATCGCGGTCGATGACGGCCCCGACCGCATCGATTTTGGCGGCAGCATCCATCTCGCGATCGCCGCGCCGGAGGGGCGCGCCGCGCGCCGCTCGCGCATCTACGGCGGGCGCGAGTGGGTGCGGCTCGGCGCGGTCGAACTCGCCCTCGACTGCCTGCGCCGCTATCTCCTGGGTCTGCCGATCAGCGAGCGCACCGATTTCGACCGCGAGCGGGCGTGAGTGCGCCCGTTATTGCGGCTCCTTGAGATCGGCCGGGTCGATGCCGATCTCAGCCAGGATCTCTTGCGTGTGCGCGCCGAGCGCGGCGACCTGCGGCACCACCGCAGCAGCAGCGGCCGACATCCGGAACGGCGGGTTGAGCGCCAGAAAGCTGCCGCCCGCGTCCTGCACCTCGGCAAACGCCTGGCGGTGGGCGACCTGCGGGTCGCTCATCACCTCCTTGACCGTGCGATAGGGCGAGGCCGGCACGCCGTGGCGGTCAAAGACCGCCTGCACTTCGGCGGTGGTCATCGTCTTTGACCATTCTTCCAATTCGTCGATCAGTTCGCCCCAATTGTCGCGGCGGTCCTCGTAACGGGCAAAGCGCGGATCGTCGATCCACTCGGGATGCCCGCCGGCTCGCGCGAGATTGCGGAAGCTGCGCTCGCTCGCCACCGCCGGCATGATATAGCCATCCTTTGTCGCAACCGGGCCAAAGATCGGCCGTCCCGGCGGCTTGACCGGGAACTGCGCCGTCTGGATCTCGCCGAGGGTCAGGCTCAGCATGCTTTCCAGCATCGACACATCGATCATCTGCCCTTCGCCGGTGATCCGGCGCTGATAAAGCGCGGCCGCGATCGCGCCAAAGGCATAGGTGCCGGAGAGCACATCGGCGATGTAGATGCCGCAATAATCCGGCCGGCGCGCCTCGGTCTGATGGGCGATCTGCGCCAGATCGTAACCGGAGGCGGCGTGGATCGTCGGCGCGTAGGCCGGGCGGTCCGCCGACGGGCCGCTCTGCCCGTAGCCCGAGATCGCGCAATAGATGAGATCGGGTTTGATGTCTCTCAGCACCGGGTAATCCAGACCAAAGCGGCGCATGACGCCGGGGCGGAAGTTCTCGACCACGACATCGGCGGTGGCGACGAGCTTCCGCGCCGCCGCAATAGCGCGCGGCGATTTCAGATCGAACACGACGCTCTTCTTGCCGGCGTTGAGTTGGCCAAAGCTGGTGCTGGCACCGTTTCGGAACGGCGGGCGGGAGCGCATCATGTCGCCCTCGGGCGGCTCGATCTTGATGACCTCGGCGCCGAGATCGGCGAGAAGGCGGGTGCAATGCGGCCCGGCGATCGTCGTTGTGAAGTCGAGCACGCGCACGTCCGGCAAAGCGCTTTTCATTATTTTGTCCTCCCTGTCATGCGCCAATCGGGTGTCCGAACTACGTATCTCGGAGATGGTTGAAATTTACGACCTTGAGACCGCGCCTGGCTGCGGCAAGGTAGAGATCAAGGTCGGCGGTCAGCAACATGCAAGAACTGTCAGTCAGTTCCAGCAACACCGCATCGGTCAGGCCGAGGCGCCTGAATTCGTCATGCTCGACCGCACGACCACTTTCCACATGGATCTCCTCGCTTGCCTTGATCATTAGCCGCAATGTCTCATAGATATGCGTTCGCACCGGCTCGCCGATCTGGCCCAGGAGATTGGAGGCTTCCGTCAGGGTGTTTGGCGTGACCATGACCTTTGAGACCGGCGCGATTACCTCCACGAGCAAATCAAAATCGGCTTCCGAATAAGCCTGGAGACGCTTATGTTTGCTGATATAGGCGCGCGAGGCGGTTCCGACCGTCAACAGCACAAGAAGGTTGCTGTCGAGAATGAGCGGTTCACCCGGCATCAGCCGGCTCGCGATTTTTGATCGAGAGAAGTTTCCCGGTCTTGTCGGAGATGCGGATAACTTTGTATCGCCGGCGCCACTGGCTCAGGTCGCGTGTCATCAAGGAGAGCGCGTTTTGCGGAACATCCCAAGGCCAAGAAAATCCGACGGTGATGTTCCAGATTTCCGTTGCCTCATCGAACTCAACCTCCTCCAAGGTTAGTTGCATAATCCGCTCTTCAGAGAAAATCTCGCTGACATATTTTTTGGCGGCGGCAACCGCCTCCCGAACCTGCATGACGACCTCGTAGAAAATCTCTGCGGGCTTCATGAACGAAGCGCGCGGAGTACACCCTTCGGAAAAATCCTATCACATCGAGGCAGAGCGGCGAACGCCGATGGCCTCCATGCGTCCACGGCACTCTTCCCGCTCCGGTGCCGGGACCCGCGGCGGCGCGACACGCGCCCGGGCTCTCGCCGCGCTCAAAGGCGTTGCCGCGACGCAGCCCTGGCGGCGCATCGGCGTCTCGACCCATGGCGCGCTGATCCGCCAGTTGATGAAGCACGCCTTGCCGCCGGGCAGCCCGCCCGCGCCAACCCGCAACACTGTCCTTTATATTCTCTCCTATGATCCCGCGAGCGGACGCCTCGTGCCCTTGAAGGAGAAAGAGATCGGCTGAAGGGGTGCCGGTTCAGCCCCTCGGCCCGACCATTCCGGCCAGCATCAGGCCGGGCGCGAGCAGTTCGCGGTGCTTGATGTCACGGAATTGGACAGCATTTGGCACCGGCGCAGTATCCATCGCCTTGAGCCGCCTGGCGATGACCTCCGACTCGCGCAGAAAGCCGAGATGCGCGTGGCAGGAGGCCAGGACGCAATAGGGTGTCGCCCAGCGCGGAAACTCGTGAATTATGGGACGGAGCATCGGTACTGCTTCGTCGAAGCGGCCAACGAACAAATAAGCGAAGCCGATGCCAGCAGTGCTGCGGCGCCCGACCTGATCGCGCGGGTTCAGCCGCAACGCGATCTCGAAGCATTCGATCGCCGGCTCCGGCTGCCCGGCATACAGCCGGGCCATGCCGCTCATATACCAGCCCTTGGCGAAGCCGGGATTGAGCCGCAAGGCGTTATCCAACAGGGCGGCGGCGGCAGCGGCATCCTCGCCGAAATAGGCAAGCACGAACGCCGCAATCGCGACCGGTTGCGGATCGCTGGAAGCCTGCAGCGCCCTGCGCGCGAAATCGACCGACTTGCGACGGTTCAACCGCCGATCCTCGGCCCAGGCGTTGACATCCAAGATCTGCAGGCAATTGGCTGCATCCGCCAATGCCGCCCCGTAATCCGGATCGAGCGCGACGGCCCGTTCGAGCAGGCCGAGCGAGCGCAAGACGCTTTCCCTCCCGCTGGAGAAAATCGGATGGGCCTGCACATGCAGCTCGTAGGGCGTCGCATTCGGACTTGACAAGGCGCTGCAACGATGAGCCTCGGCCGACTGTATGCTCGGCTCGATGCTGCCGGCCATGACCGCCGCGATTTTCTCTTGCAGGGCAAAATCATCCGCGAGCGCGCCGTCAAAGCGATCGCTCCACAGGAGCGAGCCGGTGGCCGTCTCCATCAAATGAGCGGTCATTCGCACCTGCCGCCCGCCACGGCGGACGGCGCCTCGCACCACATAGCGAACGCCCAGTTCGCACCCGATCCGCCGCGCATCCAACTCCCTCAGCCGCGAGGCGAGATGCGACAGCGGCGGCAGGATCGACAGCCACCGGAAGCGGTCCAACGCTGTCACGATGTCCTCGACGAGACCGTCCGCGAACCATCGCTCTTCCGGATCGCCACTGATCGCGGCGAACGGAAGCACGGCAACCGAGGCGCGGTCCGCCAGGACCGGCGTCAAGACACCCGGCCTTGTGCCGAACCGCGCTTCGGGTGCAACGGCCTCCGGCATTGCCGCCGCGTCCCTGACCTCGCCGACAAAGCGAAATCCCTTGCGGCGCAGCGTGCGGACCAGCCGCTGCTCCTTTCCGTTGTCGCCAATCGCCCGGCGCACCGCATTGATGCGGGTGGTGAGGGCCGTGTCCGAAACGATCCGTCCGCGCCATACGGCCGCGAAGAGCTCGTCCTTTCCGACCACGCGCACGCGGTGGTGCACGAGATAGGCCAACAGGTCAAAGACCTGAGGTTCGAGCGTAATCAGCGCGGCACCGCGCCGCAGCTCGCGCCGTTCGAGATCGAGGGCATGCCCATCAAACGCCAAGACCATGGCCAGTCCTCGCGCTCGCCCGGGCGAGGCGGCGCTCATGAATAAAACATACGTCAATCTTAAGGGAAAATGGACGCAACCGTAAAGTTTTTTGCGTCCGGCACGGACATGATCGATCGCCGGATTTCCGAGCGGTCGAGCCGTCCCGCTGCCGCCGATAGAAAGCGGCCTTTTTGGCACCGGGCGGCTTGGCTTGTCGGCACCGCCGGTTGTGCAGCCATCGGCGCGAAAGCGCAGCCGGAGGAAAAACCATGCCAGATCCAATTGATGTTCGATCGCACCTTCGCCGGCGGTTCCGCTTTGCTCCGCTGTTCCTCCTCGCCGGAATTGCCGCCATCGCCGGTTCCGGCACGGCGGCGGCGACGGCGATCCAGATGGACGAGTTCAGCGTCACGCGGAACGGCAGCCCGCTCTTCGATGACACCTTCAATCAGAATACCACGCTGAACGGCGGCGCCGGATCGATCGTCTCGTCCAGGGTGGACTACAATGGCGGCAGCACCGCGAACTACTTCGTGCGCGGCGCGATCCCGGAAACCACGGCCAACAACGGCCAGGCGCTGCTCGATACCGCGAACGGTGTCTTGATAGCGCAGCCGCCGCCGTTCTTCCCGTTGATCTCGGATGTCCACGCCTCGCTCCAGACCGGGGTCGCGACGACCGCGACCCACGCGCTGACGACGAGCACGGCGTTCACCGTGACGGGTCTGTTCGACCTGTCGCTGCCCAACGTGGTCGGCGGCACCGACGCTCTTCTCCTCAGCAACCGCTATGCGGTCAATGGCAATATCGGCAACGTGCTGCAAATCCGGCTGCGCGACTGCGCGCCCGGCGTCGGCCTCGGCGGGTGCGGCAGCCTCAGCGGACCCGTTTTGCAGTTTTTCGCGGGAAGCTTCATCACCGACACCTCGAAGCTGATCAGCGAGATCGGGCTCTCGGCGGCCGATCTCGCTGATCCGCAATTCGAGTTCGAATTCACCAAGGCCGCGAGCAGCGATGTCATCGACGCCTCCTACGCCTTTGGTAGCGGCAATACGTTGGCGAGCTTCACCGGCGCGCTGACCTCTCTCGGCAGCACCGACAGCGGCACGGACGTCTTCACGACCTCGCTGCAAACCGTCCAGCCCGGCTTTGAGGCATTCGAACCGGTTTCGGAGCCGCCTTCGCTGCTGCTGCTGGGCGGCGCTCTCGGTCTTCTCCTCCTCGCGCGCCAAGCGCGCCGGCGCGGGCCGTTCTCGACAAAGTTCGGGATGACCAAAACGTAGCTGCGGCCCTTCTCGGGTCCGGCGGCCTCGCCGCCGCGCGCTCGCGCGCGCTCAATCGAATAGCATGCCGATCGTCTCGGCAACAAGCGCCGGGCGATCGGCGCCTTCGACCTCCATCGTGCTCTCGGACGTGACGCGCACGCCGCCCTTTACGGGTTCGATCGATTTGATCTTCTGGCGCAGCCGGATGCGCGAGCCGGCCGGCACCGGCCCGGTAAAACGCACCCGGTTTGAGCCGTAATTGAGACCGCGCGAGCGCTTTTTGACCGTGTAGATCGTGTGCGCGAGACGCGGCACCAGCGACAGGGTCAGATAGCCGTGCGCGATCGTCTTGCCGCCCGGCATCTCGCGTTTCGCCCGCTCCACATCGACATGAATCCATTGATGGTCGCCGGTCGCCTCGGCGAACTTGTCGATCATTGCCTGATCGACAATGTACCAGTCGCTGACCCCGAGTTCCTTGCCGACATAGGCGGCGAGATCCGCCGGCCGCTCGATCTCCAACATGCGCGCTTTCTTTCTCGTTTCGCCGGCGCCCGAGCGGCGCCTCCTGTACCATGCTGCGCTGCACGCGCTTTGGCAATCCATCGAGCGCTCCGCGCCGCATCTGTTCACGGCCGCCCTCGCCGTACTAGGATCGCTTTCGGACCAGACGAGCGCGGCGGGCCGCGCCGCGACAAGGCGGGAGAGAATCCATGGCGCAAAAGAAGAAAATCGCGATCGTCGGCGCCGGCGCGGTCGGCTGCTACGCCGGCGCCCACATGGTGCAGGCCGGCGAGGACGTGACCTTTATCGATCCCTGGCCCGAGCATGTCGAGCACATGCGCGCAAAGGGCTTGCGCATCACCCATCTGCGCGATGTCGAGCCGTTCACCGTGCACCCGCGCGCCCTGCACCTGACCGAAGCGCAGCATCTGAGCAAGGAGGCGCCCATCGATATCGCCTTTGTCTGCATGAAATCCTACGACACGGTCTGGGCGACGGCCCTCATCCGGCAGTATCTGGCGCCGGACGGCTATGTCGTCTCGTTGCAGAACTGCATGAACGAGGAGACGGTTGCGAGCATCGTCGGCTGGGGCAAGACGATGGGCTGCATCGCCAGCTCGATCACCGTCGAATTGTTTGCGCCGGGCGAGGTGCGCCGCGCCGCCGGCAAGTCCGGCTCGCGCCACACCGTCTTCCGTACCGGCGAGGTGCATGGCCGCACCACCGCGCGCGCCGAGGAGGTGCGCCGGCTTGTCGCCTATTCCGACAGCGCGATGGTGACCCCCAATCTGTGGGGCGAGCGCTGGTCAAAGCTCGTCACCAACGTCATGGGCAACGGGCTGTCGGCCTGCACCGGGATGATCACCAGCGACCTGGTCAAG
>JBOHMF010000015.1:0-21491 GCA_050730055.1 Allostellaceae bacterium | reverse complement strand
AACGAACGTTTGTGAAAGTCCCTGACTTCATTTGACTTTCTGCTTAGAGTACGATTTTTTACAAATCGTGCGGTGACCCCACAAACGGCGGACACGCGACTGGAGGCTTTCACCGACGGCTGCGCCGGCCTTCGCAAGCTCCCCACCGACATCGGGGTCAAGGAACCGCCGATTCTGGATTGTTGGGGTGGACGACCCCTGCTCCCGGCACTTCGGTGCCGTAACGTGGTCGTCGGCAGACACCACACCGAGAGGAGCCGTCCATGGGAGAGATCGCCACGATCGGGCTGGACCTGGCGAAGAACGTGTTCCAGGTCCACGGCATCGACGCGCAAGGCAAGGTGCTCATACGCCGCCGGCTGCACCGCGCCGAAGTGCTCGAGTTCTTCACGAAAGTCGAACCGTGCCTGGTCGGCATGGAGGCGTGCGCCACGGCGCATCATTGGGCACGCCAGATCGCCAGCCTCGGCCATCAGGTCCGGCTGATACCGCCTGCCTATGTAAAGCCCTACGTCAAGCGCGGCAAGACCGACGCGGCCGACGCGGAGGCGATCGCCGAAGCGGTCACTCGCTCGACGATGCGGTTCGTCGCGGTGAAGTCGGCTGAGCAGCAGGCAGTCCTGATGCTGCACAAGATGCGCGACCTGTTCATCCGCCAACGGACCGCGCTCATCAACGCGGTGCGCGGACACATGGGCGAACTCGGCATCGTTGCCCCCCAGGGTGCGCGGAACGTGGCCAGGCTGATCGAAGCTCTGCAGGCCGCCGGCGAGGAGGTGCCGGAGCTGGCGCGCAGCGCGTTGTACGCGCTCGTCACTCAACTCGGCCTGCTCGAGATCGGGATCAGGAAGGCTGAGGCTGGCATCCTCGCCTGGCACAAGGCCAACGAAGCGAGCCGCCGCCTGGCGACGATCCTCGGCGTCGGTCCGATCACTGCAAGCGCGATCGCCGCCACCGTGGCCGACGCGCGCCTGTTCCGTTCGGGGCGGCAGTTTGCCGCCTGGATCGGGCTGACGCCGTGCCCCCGGAACAGCAGCGGCAAGGAACGTCTCGGCCGCATCAGCCGGCAGGGCAACGCCTACCTGCGACGCCTGCTGGTGACCGGCATGACCGCGGTGCTCCGCTATACGAAGGCGGACAGCACCCGCAATCCGTGGGTGGCGAGGCTGATGGAGCGCAAGCCGCGGCGGCTGGTAACGGTCGCGCTCGCCAACAAGACCGCGCGCGTCGTCTGGGCGATGCTGACGCGCAATCAGTGTTACGTGGCGCCGGCCGCGTAGCCCCCTCCGGCTCGGCGCCGAGGCGCCGGCCGGCGGGCGTGCCGGGGTGATGAGGAGTGATGACAAACCGGTCAGGCCGGGGATCGGAGAGGCCCCGTGAAACCAAGCGCCGATACGAGCGCGCTCGGATTGTTTTGGCACCCGATCCGCGGACTTCATCAGGGCCAGCGGCCATGTGCGCCGCGCAAGCAAGGCCGGACACATGGTTTGCACCCGACCGGGACGAAAGAACTCCAAATCCACCCCTTGCACCGCAGGGGCCGTTCTCTAATCGCGGCTCCTCTGTCAAGACTGCTGTTTATGTCGCGCTGCCCGGGTCATGGTTCTCTCCGCGGTCAGCACGAGCTGCCGCAACATCTGGTCCGGTCCGGAAATGCGGTCATTGCAAGGTCCACAACGGGCTTATGTACCCACAACGGGATCAGGTGTGATCACATGCCCAACGGCCCCTACCGCGCAATTGCCTGCACCCTCGCCCGGGGGCGACACTTTCCTCCGCGACGCTGCGGACGAATTCTGCCGGGCTATGCTGCCAAGGCCTGCGGTGCCCAGTGAAACGGCTCGCCGGATCGCCAAACGCTGTGCAGGATGACGGACAGCTTGCGCGCCAAGGCTACCCGCGCCTTGCCGGGACCGGAGCGCCGCTCGATGGCGGCGCGGCGTGAGACCGAGGTGCGCTCCCACCGCTCGCGATCGAGAAAATCGGCGGGGATCTTCCACCGTGCTGACATACGCCAGGGAGGAGAGTGCCCCGATGCCCGGCACCGTCATCAGAAGGCGGCAAACCGGGTCCGCTCTGACCTGTCGCTGCACCGCCTTATCGAAGACCGCGATCTGTTCGCGCAGGTGCCGCCAGGTGGCGAGCAGAGGGCGCACAATCAAGCCGATTTCGGGAGCACCTTCGAGCAACGTTTCGACCTTGCGATCAAATCTGAGCCCGCGACCGGCGCCGGGCAGCAGGCCAAAGGTCTTCAGCACCCCGCGGATCATGTTGGATAACCGCGTCGTCATGCCCACCAGCTGGGCGCGCGCGCCCAGAAGCGCGCGCCCGATGCGCATCGAGGGACTTCACGTAGACGGGTCGATACCATCCCGTGCGCACGACCTGGGCCAGCCCTTCGGCATCGTTCTCGTCGGTTTTGTTGAGCCACATCTGCAGGGCGGCCTTCACGTGCCTGGCGTCCAGACATGCGACATCGAGGCCGGCGCTGCGCAGGCCGTGAACGAGCCACGGCGTCATCGAGCCGGTCTCGACACCCACTTTGGCGTCAGCACCCGCATGCTTCAGCACCCACGCCGAGATCGCTCCAGGGTCGGTGGCGCACACGCCTCGCCAGAGCCGCCGGCCTTGCTCATCCACAACGCAGATCGCCGTCGTCTTCAGCGACACGTCCAGCCCGACATAATGCGGCATCGAAACCTCCGATGGTGCAAACCACCGGGCGACAGCGCCCGGATCGCGGCGCTATCGATAGCTTGCGCCGCCGACCCGCGATTACCCGAGGTCCACACATGGTTCCACATCACGATGCGTGTGACAGTGCTGGAACAGTACGCACGCGGCGTCGCTCACCACGACGAGGTCGCAGGCGCTCGCCTACTGGCCGAGCTGGAACGGGGCAAATGGCTGCTCTGGCACGGCAACCAGCACCATGCTCGAGAGGCGATCGAGATCCTCAAAGATGATGTCGATGGATTGGAGGTCGACTACCCGAACCTGCGCAAATTCGCCAAGTCGGTACACGAGTTCGCTGTCTATATCAGGTCCAATACGGGCAGCCTGATCAACTACGGCGAGCGGTTCCGGGCCGGCGAACGTATCTCGTCGTGCCTGGCGGAATCGACGGTGAACGCCGTCATCAGCAAGCGCTTCGCCAAGCGTCAGCAAATGCAGTGGACGAAGCGTGGTGCACACCTGCTACTGCAGACCCGGACTCGCGCCCTCGATGAGACGCTCCGGCCGCTCTTCGAGAAATGGTACCCTGGCTTGGCGAACGACAATTCTGTCAACTCCGCTCAAGTCGCCGCCGCGTGATTACCCCAGGGATCCTGATGCTCTCTTTCCCAACCGCCGAGCCAAATTCGTCGCCACTCGGGATGCGCAAACCCACCGCCGAGGCGGGTCTTGCCGGCCGCGTCGGGATCGGCCTGATGCCGGACCGGCGCCGGCCGATCAGCCGTTTTCGCGGCGGTTTTGCTGTGGCGCCCATCGCATCAGCCGCAGCGACAGCCAGCCGAAAATCGCAAAACTGATCGAGGTGTAGATGAGGATGAGCAGCGCGACGAAGAACATTCGGTCGA
This sequence comes from Allostellaceae bacterium, assembly GCA_050730055.1. GTDB lineage: Bacteria > Pseudomonadota > Alphaproteobacteria > ATCC43930 > CGMCC-115725 > AP-15. Next base: position 17,910 of record JBOHMF010000015.1, on the reverse strand, counting down.
GATAGGCGAACTGTTGCGAATAGACGATAATATAGCCCAGCCCCGATTGCGCTCCGAGATATTCGGCGCCGATAACGGCTCCCCAGGCGATGCCGAGGCTCAGCAAGATGGTCGAACGCATTTCGGGGAAAATCGCAAGCAGGATCACGGTGCGGTAGAGCTGGAATTTGTTGGCACCAAGGGTCCGGGCGTTGTCTATATAAATCTCGGGCACGTTCTTCACCGCATTGACGATACCGGCGAAGAAGATCACCCCGACCCCATAGGCGACGAAGGTGATCATGCCGATGAAGTAGGTCCCGAACCACAATTGGAACAACGGCACCATCGCCAACAGCGGCAGCGTGCGGATGAACTGCAGCGGCAGATCGACGATCCGCCGGCTCCAGCGCGACCACGATACCGCCAGCCCCAACAGCGAGCCGGCGAGAGCGCCGGCCGCGAGGCCAACCGCAAGCCGCACCAGCGTATCCCACGAATTGCTCAAGACCGACAATGTCGCGGCCAAATAACTGGGCGCCCCGCCGGCCGAAATGGGCGTCACGCCAAACCCGCCATGCCAGTAATCGGACAATGACAGAAATGTTGTCGTGAATAATATCTGCCAGCCGGGCACCATCGGTTCGCCGGGCTGGGCCTCGGCGCGAAAGATCAACGACAGAACCTGCCACAGCCCGGCGAGCGCGAGCAATACGCCCACCGCCATCCAGCGGTTGCGGATCTTCTGCTGGCGCGCGGTCACGCCCGCACCGCGGTCGCCATCGCCGGCCTCACGCCTTGTTCGAGGCCGAGATGGGCGAGCAATGTGTGTTTGTGCCGGATCATCTCGGGCAATAACAGACTGTCGGCGTCACGCGGCCGCGGCGCCATCACGCGCAAATCGTCGATCTGGCGCCCGCTGTGAATGACGAGGATGCGATCCGCGAGGGTGAGCGCCTCGTCGACATCGTGGGTGACAAACAGCACGGTGCGCCGCCTCGTCTCGCCTTGCTCGTCCCACAGCCCTAGCAGGACGTCGTGCAACTGATGGCGCGTGACATAATCGAGCGAGCCAAACGGTTCGTCGAGCAGCAAGACGCTGCCGCCATTAGCGAATACGGTGGCGACCGCGACGCGCTTCAGCATGCCGCCAGACAATTCGCGCGGCCAGGCGCGTTCGACGTGCGCAAGCCCGACGCGCGCCAGGTACTCGCGCGCGATCTCACGACGCTCGCCCTTTGGCATGCCGCGGCATTTGAGGCCGTATTCGACATTGTCGATGACCCGCATCCAGGGAAAGACGCTGTCCTTTTGGAACACCATCCCGCGGTCCGGACCGGGCCCGGCAACCGGCACGCCGGCGATTTCGATGGTCCCCCGCGACGGCGGCAACAACCCCGCGAGCAATTGCAACAATGTGCTCTTGCCGCAGCCGGAGGGGCCGACGAGGCACACGAACTGACCCGCCGGGATCGCGACCGACAAATCGGAAACTGCGGTTACCCCCTGCCCATCCGCGCGACGAAATGTCCGCGACACTTGCGTCAGCGCGATCATCGGAGGGGTTTGGTCCGGCATGATCCGTCATCCCTTGGGCGGCTGCGACGGTGCGCTCCACGCAGCCAGTCGGGAAATGCCCCAAGCGGCGAAGGCATCGGCGCCGACCGCCACCAGCCCCAACACCAGCAACGCCGCCATGATGCCCTCGGCATCGGTGGCGCCGGCGAGGACCTCGATGATCTTGCCGATGCCTTGCTGCGACCCCAGCAATTCGGCAATCGCTTCGAGGCCCCAGGCGCCGGCGAGCGCTATGCGTATCCCGCCGAGGATTTCCGGCACCGTCGCTGGTAGAAGGATGTCGCCGAGCATCTGCCGCGGCGTCGCGCCCAGGGTGCGCGCCGATTCCTCATAGACCGGATCGAGGTTTTCGGCGGCGCTCTGGGCATAGATGTAGAGGATCACGACGACGTAGAACATGACGAGCGCCACCGCGCTCGTTCTTCCGGTACCAAACCAGATCAGCAGAAACGGCGCCGCCACCAGGATCGGGATCGTCCCGGCGGTGAACATGATCGGATCGACCGCCGCCCGCAGCAGGCTGAAGCGGGCCGTAGCCAGACCCGACAAAACCCCGATCGCAGTGCCGATCACCAGCGCGAGCAAGACATTCTCGCCGGTGTAGATCATGCTGTTGAACAGATTCGCGCCGGGCAGACCGGAATAGGCGAGTTCAGGGGCCGAGAAGAAATCGGCGGCCATTCGTTGTACGACAGGCCAGGGACCCGGCAATAAGGCGGGGGGGAGCGCCAGCGCCGATAATTGCCAGAGGGCCACCAGCAATGCCATGCCGACGAGGCGCAGCGGATCGACCGCCGCGACCGCGGCGCGCAGCGGCAAGCTGCGACGCCGCGCGGCTTGCGCCGGCGTGCCGGCGATCGGCAATTGCAGCGGTTCAGCCAATCAATCCCGCTCCTCCTCCCCCGCCGGTCTCAGTGCGACGCCGCCAACGCCAAGCGATAGGCGTCGAGATAGTCGTACCAGCCATAAAATTGCTTGGCCTTGGCGAGCAATACCTCTTTGTCGCCCGTGACGTGCTTTTTCTCGAGCTTCTTGATCATCGCGTCGGTCTTGTTGCGGTAATCCACCATCTGGTGCCAGATCGCCGCACCCCAGACAAACTGATCGGAGGTCACGGCGCCTTTTGGCACAATGCCATGCTTTTCAAAATTGTCGATCCAGGCGTTGTATACATTTCGGTAATAAAGGACGTTGTTCGGCTCGTCGTAATAGATTTTGTCGTAGTCGAATGGTGAGAGCGGGTCGAGGACTTCGATGGTGTTCTGCACCCCCTTGCCGTTGAGGCTGGTACCGGCGAAGCTGTTGAGATAAGGGGCCTGCAGGTCGTAAAGCGACGGGTCCGCCTTGACCTCGTCGATAATGCGCCACACCACCGAGAGAAAGCGCAAGACGGTGTTCTGGTGCGTATTGGCGTAGGTGCCGTTGGCGCCGACGCCGACAATTCCGACGAGCGATTCGATCGGCGAGTTGGGGCCGCTCGGGCCATATTTGTAGAGATCGCCGACATCGATGAGATCGGTCCACCCTGCCTGGCGCAATGTATAAACAATCGGCGCCCCTTCCGGATTGACGAAATCCTCGCGCCCCGCCTTGGCCAATACCAACGATTTCGAGTCGTCGAGGACCTGCAGGTTCCAATGCACCTTGGCGAGCTTTTCGACCTCTTCCTCAAACGGCCGATCGCTCAGTTCCGGCGCCCCGACCAGGGTCTTGCCGTCGAGCGGCGCCATCGCGGCATGGAGTGCCTGCTCGAAATTCTTGCCTTCTTTGATGTAATCCTTGAAGGATTTGAGGTGCAACTTGGGGTTGGCAAGGATCGCGTTGCCGAGAAAGTTGTCGGTAAAGGCGAGGCATTTGAGGGTCTTCGCCGATTTGTAGGTCGGCAGCATCAGCGGGCAAAACTCGCTGATGATGTCAAGCTGGCCGTTGAGCAATAATGTTGTGACATCGGTGTCGTTGGCCTGCAACCCGTAGGGAGACGGCGAAAAGGAGATGCCGACCTCCTTGAACCAGCCCTTCTTCATGCCGATGACGTAGAACGTGTTGTCGGCATAGGGGCGCATCCCGAACTTGATCGTGGCGGTCGGGATCGCGGTCCCCGGCTCCGGCGGGGCGGGGACGTATTTGTCGAGCGGCACCCCGGCGGCGGCGGCCGGCTGCCCCGCCATCCCCAATCCAAGGATCATAGGGATCACCAGCAGGGCAATCCGCCGCCACCCCTTGTGTGGCGCTCCTGCGCCGATTGACATGTTCCCGCCCTCCCCAACCGGATTGCTGCTCCGGACCCTCCCTCGACCGCTGGCGGCTCGAACTTGCGAGGACCATGCCACAGGCCTGGCAGGGAGGAATCGCCGGCCTTTACGCAAGCGGTACATGCAGTATACTGCATGCAAATTAGGCGGTCCAGGACGCGAGGGGCAGTTTTTGTGCAACCGCAGATGGCGTGAACGGACCCGAGAATGATCATCGACGACGCATCACACCTTGTGTCGCGGGACCCCGCGAACGGCCCGTCATCGGCATCCGGCCTCATCAATCGCCATTCGCTCCACCGCGAAGTCACCGACCGGTTGCGCGACATGATCGTGGAAGGTCATCTCGGGGACGGCGCGAAGCTCAACGAGAGCGATATCGCCCAACTGCTGGGCGTGTCGCGCACGCCGGTCCGCGAAGCGCTCAAGGTGCTCGGCTCCGAAGGGCTGGTCGAGCTGTCGCCGGGCCGCGGCGCCTGCGTTACGCGGGTGAGCGCCGAGGAGGCGCGGGAGTTGTTCGAGGTCGTCAGCGGGTTGGAGCGTCATGCGGTCGAAATCGCCGCCCGACGGATAGAGGCCGGCAACATGGCCACGCTTCGCGAAATGCACGATAGAATGACCGCGCATTTCCTGGCAAAGCGTCGCCACGAATATTTCATCCTCAATCACCGCATCCATAATTTCCTGGTCGCGCTGTCGGGCAACGCAACGCTGCGCGCGACGCATGCGAGCCTGATGACGAGGGTCCGCCGCGAGCGCTACATGGCCCTCGAGGGCGCGCGCTGGCCGGAAGCGATGAGAGAGCATGATCTGCTGATGGGGGCGCTCACCCGCGGCGACAGCGCCGCGGCCGGGGAAATCATGCTCCGGCACGTGCTTCATACCAGCGATGCGCTGGCCGCGACCTTGGCGCAAGATCGCGCCAGGGCCGGGGACAGGGATGGACCGCAATGAGCCCCAGCCTCGTCCGCGAGATTGCGGCCCGCATCAATTCGCGCGACGCCGCGGCCCGCGAAATCGTTGAGCCGTACCTGGCGCGAATCGCCGAGTGCAACCCTCTCTTCAACGCCCTCGTGGGTTTTGATCCGGAAGAGGGGCGCCGCGCCGCCATCGCGGTCGATCGCCGGGTTGCCGGCGGCGAACGTCTGCCGCTGGCGGGCGTGCCGGTGGCGATCAAGGACAACATCTGGGTGGTGGGCCGCCGCGTGACACAGGGTTCGCGCCTCTTCCGCGACTTTATCGCGCCCGCCGATGCGATCGCCGTCGCGCGGCTGAAGGCCGCCGGCGCCGTGATCGTCGGCATCAGCAATACGCCGGAATTCGCAGCGAAGGGTGTTACGAACAACTATGTGTATGGTCCGACGCGGCATCCGGCCGACCCGCGCCTGACGCCCGGCGGCTCTTCGGGCGGCTCGGCGACCGCGGTCGCCGCAGGGATGGTGCCGCTCGCCCTCGGCACCGATGCCGGCGGTTCGGGCCGCCGCCCGCCGGCCCATGTCGGGGTGGTCGGCTTCAAACCGTCGTATGGCGCGATCCCCTACGGTCCGGGCTTTGCCGAGCCTTTTGTCGGCATCAGCGTGATCGCGCCGATCGCCCGCTCGGTGGCGGACATTGCCGCTGCCTTCGCGGCGCTGGCGGGGCCCGACCCGCGCGATCCCGATTCAATCCTGGCGCTCGCAGCGGAGGACGCCGCGCCCGTGGCCGATCTGAGGATTGCCTACAGCCCCCGCTTTGGTCTTGACGTGCCGGTCGACAGTGATGTCAAAACCGCCATCGAAGCAGCGATCGCCTCGCTGGCGGCGGCGGACGCGCGCATTGTCCGGCGCGACCCGACCTGGCCGGCGGGGGCAACCGAAAATGCGTTGCTGCCGTTGCAGCATGCCGCTCTCGCCAGCCTCTACGGCGACAGGTTTCGCCGGGAGCCGGCGCTGTTTGATCCCGACATTGCAGCGCAAATCGAAAGCGGGCTGGCGTTTTCCGGCACGGCGGTGGCCGGCGCGATGCTGCTCGCCGGCGAGATTGCCCGCGGCCTCGCCGCCTTCTTCGGCGATGCCGATCTGATCATCGGTCCGACCACCCCCTGTGTCGCCTGGCCCAACGACCGGGCCGGCCCCGAGACGATCGGCGGGCTTGCCGTGCCGCCTCGCGGCCATGCCGTCTTCACGCCGCTGTTCAATCACGCGAAGGTTCCCGCCATCTCGATCCCGTGCGGCACCGGCCGCGATGGGTTGCCGGTCGGTCTGCAGATCGTCGGGCCGCGCGGCAACGATCGTCGCGTCTTGCGCTTTGCGCAATTCGCCGAAAACGTATTGCAAACGATTCCCAGGGAGGGCGGCACCAATGCCTGAGCCGGCTCCGGTTTTCACTGTGCGGCAAGAATGAAACTGTTGATTCTCAATCCCAATACCAGTCCCGGCGTGACCCAACGGATCGTCGCCGCAGCACGCGGCGTGGCGGCGCCGACCACCGAAATCGTCGGGGTCACCGGGTCGCGGGGCGTTCCGTACATAGCGACGCGCGCGGAAGCGATCATCGGCGGCGCACTGGTGCTCGAGATTCTGGCCGAACGGGCGGACGATTTTGACGCCGTCGTCATTGCCGCGTTTGGCGATCCGGGGCTCGCGGGCGCGCGCGAATTGATGACGATCCCGGTTGTCGGCATGGCCGAAGCCGCAATGCTCACGGCCTGCATGCTGGGGCGCCGCTTCGCCATCGTCACCTTTTCGCAAACCCTCGAACCCTGGTACCGCGAGTGCGTCGAATACAACGGCCTGGATGATCGTTTCGCAGGCTTTGCCATTGCGAATGGCGGCTTTGCATCGATCGACGATGTCCAGATCGAGATGGAAGCGCGGCTGATCGACCTCGCCCATCGTGCGGTGACGGATCATGGCGCGGATGTCGTCATATTTGGCGGCGCGCCGCTTGCCGGCTTGGCCGAACGGGTGCGCGACCGGGTTCCGGTGCCGGTGATCGACGCCGCCGAAGCGGCGGTGAAGCAGGCCGAGGCCCTGGTCGCGTTGCGCCCGAGAAAGGCGGCCGTCGGCCCGTTTCGGTGTCCCGACCCGAAACCGTCGGCGGGCTTGGCGCCGGCCTTGCACGCTCTAATATCCGGATCGCGCGGGAATTGAACGGCCACAGCGGACAAAGAGACGGCACGATGGCGACAATGTATGATCTGGTGATCCGGGACGCGCGCGCGGCGACGGCAGCCGACACATTCGTCTGTGACATCGGCGTCAAGGACGGCCGGATTGCGACGCTGGGTCACGAGCTGCCGCGCGGCGAGCGCGAGATCGCGGCCGGCAATCGGCTCGTGCTGCCGGGCGGGATTGATGGGCATTGCCATCTCGACCAGCCGATGAGCGACGGCTCCGAAATGGCGGACGATTTCCTTTCGGGGACGCGCTCGGCCGCCTGCGGCGGCACGACGACCGTCATTCCCTTCGCCTGCCAGATGAAAGGGCAAAGTCTGCGCGCCGCCGTCGCAGATTATCATCGCCGCGCCGACGGCAAGGCGTATATCGATTACGCCTTTCACCTCATCGTCAGCGACCCGACCGCGAGCGTGCTGGGGCAGGAGCTGCCGGCGCTGATCGCCGACGGGTACACCTCGTTCAAGGTCTACATGACCTACGAAGATCTGAAGCTGAATGACCGTCAGATTCTCGATGTGCTGTCGCTGGCGCGGAGCGAAGGGGCCATGACGATGGTCCATGCCGAAAACACCGATGTGATCGCGTGGCTGACGGATCAGCTCGCCGGCGCCGGCCGCACGGCGCCCAAATATCACGCCGCGGCGCGCCCGGCCGTCGGCGAAGGTGAAGCGACGCACCGCGCGATCAGCTTCTCGGAATTGCTGCACGTGCCGATCCTTATCGTCCATGTTTCGAGCCCGGAGGCGACCCGCGAAATCCGCCGCGCGCAATCGGTGGGGCTGCGCATTTTTGCCGAAACCTGTCCGCAATATCTGCTGCTGACGGCCGACGATCTCGATCTCCCGGGTCACGAGGGCGCCAAATGCATCTGCTCGCCGCCGCCGCGCGACAAGGCGAGCCAGCAGGCGATCTGGAACGGCCTCGCCAACGGCACCTTCTCAGTTTTTTCGTCGGACCACGCGCCGTTCAAAATGACCGGGCCAAAGGGCAAGTTCGTGCATGGCGGGTCGGCACCGTTCTGGAAGATCCCGAACGGCTTGCCCGGCATCGAGACGCGCCTCGCGCTCTTGATGTCGGAAGGCGTGCTGAAGGGGAGGATCACGCTTCAGCAGTTCGTCGCGTTGACCGCTGCCAATGTCGCAAAAATCTATGGACTGGCACCGCGCAAGGGTTCGATCGCCGTGGGCTCCGATGCCGATCTCGTCATCTGGAATACCGATCGTCCGGTGCGGATCAGCAACGACATGCTGCACCATAATGCCGACTATACGCCCTATGAAGGGATGGAGCTGTCGGCCTGGCCGGACATCGTCCTGTCGCGCGGGGAGATCGTGGCGGATGCCGGAAAGCTGACCGCCGCGCCCGGACATGGCAGCTTTGTCGCCTGCGATCGACCCGAGCCCGCCCGCTGGGCTTAGTACTCGTTTCTGATGAGAAATGAAGGACTTGGATGAGATAGTCGAATAGTTTGACAATTCTGCTGTGCTCGTGCGATCCGGAGCGTGCTCCATGCTCATCGACCGCTACCCGCCGCCGGCGCTCTTCGCCTTTGTCCCGAAGCTGCTCTGCGACTTCGAGCCGGTGCTGCGCGAACGCGATCATTGGTTCGACGATGACGCGATCGTCCGTCGGATCAAAGCCGATCCGGCGCGCCGCGCGCCGCACAGCCTGAGCCCGGGGCGACCGAGCACGCCGGTTCGTCATATGAGGGCGCCCGCTGCGCCTGACTGGACAAATGCGCGGTTCGGCCACAACCCATTCGACTTCCGTCAGACCCGTGGGGTAACAAAGGCCTCGCCGATCGTAATCGTGCCGGCTCTCTGCCGCTCTCAGGTTCGCCTCTCTTGCTGCCCCACGGCAGATCATGGCTTCTTCCCGTTCAAGACCTTCCCCGACAGACATTAAGCGAGGAGAATCCTCATGCTATGGCGGAGCATTCTTTCATTAGGCGCGGTGCTGCTCCTGGTGTGCCTGACTGCCGCATCGAGCCAAGCCGACGAACTCTCCTATTTCAAAAAGCAACTCGAACCCTTCCGCCACAAGCCCACATTTGTCGCGCCCGGCCCCCCCTTCAACGCCAAGGAATGCATGAAGGGCAAAACCATCTTCAGCATCCCGGTATCGTCGGTGAATCCGTTCACCGCCAATATCGAGAAATCAATGGCCGACGTCGCGGCAAAAGTCGGGTTCAAGCTCACGATCTGGCAAAACCAGGGGCAGATTTCCCAATGGGTCCAGGGCATGAATGCCGCGATGACCGAAAAACCGACCCTGATCGATATGCTGGGCGGCACCGATCCGCGCGTCCTGGTGCCGCAGGTGCGGGCCGCTAAAGCCGCCGGCATCCCGGTCGTGGCCTCGCATTACAGCGGTCTCGAGCAGTGGTCCGAAGTTCACAAGATGGGCGTCGATCAGGTGCCGATCGCCTATTTCAAGGCCGGCGCGCTGCTCGTCGATTGGGCAGGCCTCGAGACCAAAGGAAAACTCAACGCCATCGTCCTGATCTCGACCGGCCCGCTATCGACCGACAGCATGATGGCCGGGCTGCACAGCGAGTTGAAGCACTGCCCCGGTTGCAAGATCCATGTCATCAACGTACCCGTCGTCGACTGGGGAACGCGCATCACTCCTGATGTGCGATCGGCGCTGCTCAGCGATCCCAGCATAAATTACATCATCATCATCTACGACAGCATGGCACAATTCGTCGTGCCGGCGGTCACATTGACCAACTCGGCGAACCGGATCAAGTTCGACTCGTTCAACGGCACGCCCTTTGTAATTGGCCTGATCCAGCAGGGCAAGGTGCAGATGGACATCGGCGAAAACCTGGACTGGATCGGCCATGCCGTAATGGATGCCGAGATGCGGATCGCCTGCGGCCTGCCGCAGGTGCGCGACGAGAAGATACCGTTTTACATCTTCGATACCAACAATGCGAAGGATGCCGGCACACCGCCGCAGCTCAGCAAGGGCTACGGCAACGCCTATATTGAGGGGTACGAGAAACTGTGGCAATTGAAATGAGGTATCGGCCCACGCAGTGCACGCCAAGCGGGCGGATGGCGCGTTGCCAAACCGCCCCGGCGCCATTATGGGAGGATTCGCAATGCCATTGCGCAGCGCTCTTGCGGTCGTTGCGGCCCTGCTGCTGACATGCCTTGCCACGGCGCCGGCACAGGCCGCCGATCTCGCCTATTTCGAAAACCAGCTGAAACCCTACCTGCAAAAGCCGAAATTTGTTGCGCCGGGGCCGCCCTTCAACGCGCGGGCGTGCATAAAGGGTAAGTCGATCTTCAGCATGCCGGTCTCCTCGGCGAACCCGTTCACCGCCACGATCGAGAAATCCATGACCGCGATCGCGGCAAAGATCGGCTTCAAGTTCACAGTCTGGCAAAACCAGGGCCAGATCGGGCAATGGGTGCAGGGCATGAATGCTGCTATGACCGAAAAGCCGAATCTAATTGACCTGATGGGCGGCCAAGACCCGCGCCAGATGGTGCCGCAGGTCCGGGCGGCCCTCGCCGCTGGCATTCCCGTCACCGTCACGCATGCGAGCGGTCTCGAGCAAACGCCGGAGCTGAACAAGATCGGGGTCGACGCGGTTCCGTTCGACTTTTTTAAGGCCGGCGCCCTGCTCGTCGATTGGGCCGTCGCTCACACTAAAGGCAAGCTCGACGCAATCGTCATCATCTCGACCGGCCCGCTCGCGACCGACAGCATGATGCCCGGCATTCGCAGCGAGCTGAAGCATTGCCCGAACTGCAAGATTCACGTAATCAACGTCCCGGTGGCCGAGTGGTCGACGCGCATAACGCCAAATGTGCAAGCGATGCTGCTCAGCCATCCCGACATCAATTACATCATCCCGCTCTATGACAGCATGTCGCAGTTCGTCGTGCCTGCAGTCACAATCACCAACTCGGCGAACCGCGTCAAGATTGCGTCATTCAACGGCACCCCATTTGTGCTCGGCTTGGTCCAGGAGGGGAAGGTGCAGATGGATATCGGCGAAAATCTCGATTGGATCGGCCATGCTGTCATCGACGCCGAGATGCGCATCATCTGTCATCTGCCGCAAGTGCAAAACGAGCACATCCCAATGTACATCTTCGACAGCCACAATGCCAAGGACGCTGGCGTGCCGCCGCAGCTCAGCAGGGGTTACGGCAGCGCCTATTTGGAAGGGTATGCGAAACTGTGGGAATTGAAGTGAACGATCCTGCGTTGGAAGTGCGCGCGCTGTCCAAGACCTTTGGCGGACAGCGCGCATTGCGGGAGGTGGATTTCACGGTCCGCGCCGGCGAGGTGCACGGGCTGTTGGGCCAGAACGGATCGGGCAAATCCACCTTGATCAAGGTGCTCGCGGGGTTTCACCGCCCCGACCCCGGCGCCAGTCTGCGCATCTATGGCGAGCCGGCTCCGCTGCCGGTGCCGCCCGGCGGGTTCCGCCGCTACGGCCTTAGCTTCGTCCATCAAAACCTGGGGCTGGTGCTGACGCTGACGGTCCTCGAAAACCTGCTCATCACCCGGCTGGCGACGAGCGAACGCTGGCACATCGACTGGCGCCAGGAGGCCCGGGCGGCGCGCGCTACCTTTGCCCGTTATGAACTCGACATCGATCCGCTGGCGACCCTGTCGCGGCTGTCTTCGGTCGAGCGCGCGCTCGTCGCGATCGTGCGAGCCGTCGAAGAAGCCGGGCACGGCCATGCCGTATTGGTGCTCGACGAACCGACGCCGTTTCTGCCGCGCCGCGATGTCGAGCGGCTGTTCGCGCTGATCCGACGGCTGGCCGCGGGTGAAGCCGCCGTCGTATTTGTATCGCACGATATCGACGAGGTGCTGGAGATCACCGACCGGGTGACCGTATTGCGCGACGGCCAGGTCGCCGGCACGCTGGTGACCGCCCAATCGAGTCGCGAGGAGGTCGTTCGGATGATCGTGGGCCGTGATCTCGAAGCCTCCGGCGAGCGGCAGCCGCCGCCGGAAACGGCGCCGGCGGTGCGGTTGCGAGGGTTGGTCGGCGGGCAGGTTTCGGGTGTGTCGCTCGATTTGCGCACCGGCGAGGTCGTCGGGCTTACCGGTCTGCTCGGCTCAGGCTACGAGCAGGTGCCCTATCTCGTCTATGGCGCCCTCAAGGCCGAGGCGGGCGAACTCGATTTGGGCGGGCGGCAATTATCGCTGCCGCAGATCGACCCTGCGGCGGCCATGGAGGCGGGGATGGCGCTGGTCCCCGGCGACCGCGCGACCGCCGGCGGTGTCGGGGCGCTGTCGATTGCCGACAATATGCTGCTGCCGGTGCTGTCGAGGCGCTTCCATTCCTGGCTGCTACGGCGCGGGCAGATGGTCGAAACTGCGCGCGAACTTGGTCAGAACTTTGGCGTTGTCCCAAACCGGCCGGAATTGCCGCTGTCGGCGCTGAGCGGCGGCAACCAGCAAAAAGTCATCCTGGCAAAGTGGCTGCAGCTCGGGCCGCGGCTGCTGCTGCTGGACGAGCCGACGCAGGGGGTCGATGTCGGGGCGCGGCGCACCATTTTCCGCGCCATCCGGGATGCCGCCGAGCGCGGCACGGCCGTCCTGTGCGCCAGTTCCGACGCCGAGCAGCTCGCGGACATCTGCGACCGCGTGCTGGTCTTGTCGCGCGGCTCCATCACGGCCGAGGTGGCGCCGCCGGACCTCGACAAACACGCAATTGTTTCCGCCTGCTATGGGAGAGCGGCATGAGCCGCCAAGACACCGTCCGCGCCCGCTCGTGGCGCCCCGGCCAGAACCTGATCAACTTCGCCGAGCGCTTTGCCCTGATCGTCTGCCTGATCGCCATGCTGGCGGCGTTCAGTTTGTTGCGGCCGGACACCTTTTTCACCTGGTCCAACTTCTCCAGCATCCTCGGCTCGCAGGCGGTGGTATTGGTGATCACGCTCGGGCTGATCATCCCCTTGACCGCCAACGATTTCGATCTCTCGATCGCCAATGTCCTGACCTTGTCGGCGATGATGATCGCCGTGTTGAATGCCCAGCTCGGCTGGCCGGTGTGGGAGGCGGCGCTGGCGGCAATCGGCATGGGGCTGGCGGTCGGCGCCGCAAACGCGCTTTTCATCACATACTTTCGCATCCACTCGCTGATCGTAACCCTCGGCATCGGCACTTTTCTGGAGGGCATCACGCTGTGGATCAGCGGCTCGATGACGATCAGCGGCATCGCCAACAGCCTGATGAATGTGGTGATTGTCTGGCGGCTGTTCGGTATCCCGCTTGAATTCTATTACGCGCTCGCGATCTGCGCCCTCATCTGGTACGTCTTCGAGTACACTGCGCTTGGCCAGCGCATGCTATTTGTCGGGCGCGGGCGTGAGGTGGCGCGGCTGTCGGGCATCAACACCGACCGGATGCGCTGGGGCTGCCTGATCGCATCGAGCCTGCTCGGGGCGATCGCCGGTATTCTTTATTGCGGCACGCAAGGCGCCGCCGACCCGGTTTCCGGCATCGCCCTGCTGCTGCCGGCCTTTGCTGCTGCGTTTCTCGGCTCGACCAGCATCCGGCCGGGTCGCTTCAACGCCTGGGGGACGATGCTGGCGGTGTATTTTTTGATCGTCGGCATCACCGGGCTGGTGTTTCTCGGCGTCTCGACCTTTGTCCAGGACATGTTCTACGGCGGCGCGTTGGTCATCGCCGTCACCCTGTCGCAACTGGTGCGCGGGCGCGCAGAGCAGCAGTTTTGAAGGAGGCATCGACATGATTGTCCAGAACGGCGATCGCGACCTCGTTGGCTACGGCCGACATCCTCCCGATCCCAAATGGCCGCACGGCGCCCGCGTCGCCCTCAATTTCGTGCTCAATATCGAAGAGGGATCGGAATACGCGATCGAGCACGGTGACGGCTTCTCCGAGGGCATGCTGACCGAGATGGGGGAGTCGCCGCTGCCGCGCGGAGCGCGCGACCTCGCGGCCGAGGGCATGTTCGAATATGGCAGCCGCGCCGGTGTCTGGCGCATCTTTGACCTGTTCGCGGAGCGCAATCTGCCGATGACCGGTTTTGCCTGCGCCCTCGCACTGGAGCGGCTCCCCGAACTCGCCGCGGCTTGGCGCGCCGCCGGCCACGACATCTGCTGCCACGGTTGGCGTTGGGTCAATCACTGGCAATTGAGCGAGGCCGAGGAGCACGAGCACATCGCCCGCGCCGTCGCGAGCCTCAAGAGCACGGTCGGCGAGGCACCCCCGGGCTGGTATTGCCGCTACGGCCCGAGCGTCAACACCCGGCGCCTCGTCGTCGAACATGGCGGGTTTGTCTATGACAGCGACGCCTACAACGATGAGTTGCCCTATTATGTCGCCGTGGCCGGCAAGCCTCACCTCGTCGTTCCCTATACGCTTGCGACGAATGACGTAAAATTTATGGGCGGCGGCGGCATTGGCAACGGCGATGATTTCGAGCGGCTGTTGCGCGATGCGCTCGACCTGCTGCGTGCCGAGAGCCCTCGGCGCGGCGGCAAGATGATGTCGGTCGGGATGCACGCGCGCGTTCTCGGCCACCCCCCGCGCGCCGCCGGCCTCGCCCGCTTTCTCGATTATGTGGGCAGCCTGCCGGATGTGTGGATCTGCCGGCGCATCGACATCGCGAAGCACTGGCTGGCGACGCATCCGGCGCCCGCGGCGTGAGCTGGAGTTGCCCCCGCAGCGTTGTTGGCCTATCGCCCGCCACCGGCTCCGGCACCTCGGCAACGATCATCGTGTCAGGACCCGAGGGAGCCGTCGGCACGATCGCGCATCGCCGCCCTCGCTCACCCTGCCCGCATGGCCGCCGTCGCCCGCGCGTCGACGGCGCCGTCGGCGATCACCACACCGTAGTCGCGCAGTGCCTCCGCCTCGGTCAGATAGCCGTCCAGCACGTCGGCAAGCACGTCTGCGGGATCGCGCTCGCGCGGATCGCCATAACCGCCGCCGTTCGGGCCGATCGCAACCAATACATCCCCGGCCCGGGCGGCGTGGTAGGGCACCTTGGATGGCAGATCCTCTTCGCCCGCTGCCGTGCGGAGCCGCAGGACACCCCCGCGCCCGTCCTGACCGCCGGCAAAGCCCCACGGAGCATAGCGGTGCCCATCACCCTCGACCGAGAAGGCGCCGTCCTCCAGGTAGGCAAAGGAGCGGACGGAACCGATCCCGCCGCGCCACCGCCCGGCCGCCGGTGTATCGGGACGCATCTCATAGCGGGTCACGCGCAGCGGCAGATGTGACTCGATGTCTTCCACCGGGTTGTTGCGCGTGTTGGCATAGAGGGTATCCACCGCGTCCATCCCGTCCTTGCCATAGCGGCCGCCATAGCTACCCTCAAGAATCTCCATATGGACCCAGTGCCGCCCCTTCCTCAGACCGGAAAAGGCGGCGCAGCGGAGATTGCCAACACCGGCGCTCACCTGGCGCGGAACCGCCTGCGCCAACGCTTTCATCACGGTATCGGCAAGTGCATTGCCTGGGGTGAAGCGCGCGATCACCGGCGCGGGGAAGGTCGGATTGGTGAGTGTGCCGGGCGGAGCAACGATGTGGATCGGCCGGGTCAGCCCGGAATTCTGAGGCACGTTTCCATACACCGTCGCATCGAGAAGGATCGAGCGCAGCGTCAGCCATACCGCGCAATCGACCGTGCCGTGCAGCGGCATATTGATGGGACGGTCCTGCACCTGCGGCGCCGTTCCGGTCAGATCGACAGTGATCTCGTCACCGGCCACGGTCAGCGCCGCACGGATGGGCAGATCGCACCGCGCCGCCTCGGCGCTGTCCAGATAGCCGTCGATGAACGTCTCGGCGCGATAGGTATCGTCCGGCAAGGCGCGGATGGCATCGCGCATCATCCGCTCGGAATAATCCATCAGGTCCAGATAAGCGAGATTGACCGTGTCCAGACCGTACTGGTCGACAAGCGCAAGGTAACGCTCCGCCCCGATCTGCGCCGCCTTGATCTGCGCCTCCATGTCGCCCACGACGAGATCCGATGCGCGGATATTATCGCGCAGCAGCTGCCAGACCGCCCGGTTGGCACGACCTCTGTCGATGACCTTGATCGCCTTGAACTGCAGGCCCTCGGCGTAGGCATCAACGGCATCGACAATGCCGGCGCTGCCCGGAGTCAGCGCGCCGATATCGAGATGGTGCGCCGTCGTGGTGGAGAAGCCGATCAGGCGATCTCTCAGGAAGACCGGCACACAAAACGCGATATCCGGCCCGTGCGACGCACCGCCATAGGGATCGTTGTGCATGATGACATCGCCCGGACGAATCGTCTCGCCGCGCGAGTCCAACTCGACCAATATTCCACGAATATAGCCCGGAATCGGTCCCGACTGTAACGGCGTGCTCATTTTGCACTCGCAGAGCTGGTTGCCTTCGGCGTCCGTGAGCGCGGCGCCGAAATCCTCAGATTCCCGGATGATGCTCGAATAGCTCATGCGCATGAGCTTATGGCCCATCTCGATCGCGATGCTCTCCAGCGCACCGTGAATGACGGCTGCGGTAATCGGGTCGATGCGCATGCGGTTGGCGAGGCCGGTGTTTCCGATGTCGTCGTTCATCGCATCTCTCCGAGCCTGATGATGATGTTGCTGACACGATCGACCTCCGCGTTTGCCCGCGGTGGAACGAGCGTGGTGCTGTCCTTCTGCAGCACGATGGCGGGGCCGACGATCGGGACGCCGATGGGCAGCTTCTCGCGCTGGTAGAATGTCGTCCGGTAGCTGGCGAGCGCGCCGTCCACGCGGAACATGCAGTCGCCGACGCGGACCTTCGCCTGCTCGGGCGAGCTGCCTTCCGGCGCGCGCAGCGCCCGGAGTTTGGGCATCCGTCCAATGCCGCCCACATGCACGTTGACGATCTCGATCGGACTTGCCTCGAAGGCGTGACCATATTCCGCCATGTGGCGGCGATGGAAGGCATGCCAGACCTCGTCCAGCGCGGCGGCGGTGATTTCGCCGGACGGCAGCAGGACCTTCAACTCATAGCCTTGGGGTCACCGCACGATTTGTAAAAAATCGTACTCTAAGCAGAAAGCCAAATGAAATCAGGGACTTTCACAAACGTTCGTTTGTGCAATAGGCCGACTCTGTCGGCTGCTCCTGGGGATTTTCCTTTCAAAAGCCCCTTTCAAAATCGGAGAGTCCTAACTTAAGATACATTTGAGGAATGTGGTGCAGAAGAGCATGGTTTTCTGCGGAAAGGGAGAGCCATGGCCGAGATTATCTGCAAACGCTGTCACGGGACGGATTACGTCAAGAGGGGAACGGTTTGTAACCTGCAACGCTATCAATGCAAAGCCTGCGGGTGCAATTTCACAAACACGCCGCCGCGGGGCAAGCCGCCGGGCATGAAGGCTCTGGCAGTGATGCTCTATGCCATGGGCAACATGAGCTTTTGCAGCATCGCTCGCGTTCTCGGCGTGAGTGATGTCACCGTGCTCAAGTGGGTTCGTGACAAAGCCCGCCGGTTGCCCGAACCGACCGTGACGGCCGAGACTGTCATCATCACGCTCGACGAGATGTGGCATTTTCTCAAAAAAAGACTGAGAAGCTCTGGATTTGGCGCGCGTATGACCCTGTCGCTCGCCGCACCATCGCCTGGGTGCCTGGTGGCCGTGATGATGCCACCTGTCAACAGCTCCTCGATAAAGTCGGGATCACGGGTAAGACCTTCCTCGCCGACGATTGGGAAGGTTTCCACCGCCTCATCCCCGAAGACCAGCTCTTCACGGGCAAGGACCTGACCTTCTCCATCGAGCAGGACAATAGCAACATCCGCCATTTTCTCGCGCGGTTCCGCCGCCGGACCAAAGTCGTTTCCAAAGCTGTGGAGATGGTCGATCTGTCCTTGCGAATTTACCACCACTTCCACGACAGCCCGGCCAACTTCGCCGCCCTCGCCTCCGCCTTCTTATGTATCTTTAGTTAGGACTCTCAAAT
>JBOHMF010000014.1:0-21745 GCA_050730055.1 Allostellaceae bacterium | reverse complement strand
GATCCAGACCGCCAAGCTGGTCGCCTCCATCGACCAAGTCTCGAACGGGCGCTTTCTCTTTGGCGTCGGCGGCGGCTGGAACGCCGAGGAGATGAAAGACCACGGCACCGAATTCACGACCCGCTTCAAGCTGATGCGCGAGCGCATCGAGGCGATGAAGGAGATCTGGACCAAGGAAAAAGCCGAGTATCATGGCGCGATGGTGGACTTTCCCGAGATGTGGGCGTGGCCCAAGCCGGTGCAAAAGCCGCACCCGCCGATCCTCGTCGGCGGCGCCTTTCCGCACGGCGCGCGCCGCGCCATCCGCTATGGCGACGGCTGGATTCCCCACCTGAGCCGGCCGCATTATGAGGACGTGACCGGCTTTCTGCCGCGCTTCCGCGCGATGGCGCAGGAAGCCGGGCGCGATCCCGAAACCGTGCCGGTGACGGTGTGGGGCGCGGGCGAGGACCGCGACCGGCTTCTCTTCTATCGCGATCAGGGTGTCGCGCGGGCCGTCGTCAGTCTCGATTCGGCCGGAGCCGAGACGATCCTGCCTGTCCTCGACCGCTGGGCGGGTCTCATCCGCCGGATGCGGTAGCGGGTGTCCCGGCTGGCATGTTGCGCCCCCATTTGGCAGAAGACCGGAAGATCGATCACAGCATCTGACCGCCATCGACGGCGATGGTCTGGCCGGTGACCCACGCCGCGAGCGGCGAGACCAGGAACAGCACGACATGGGCGACCTCTTCGGGCCGACCCAGTCGGTCAAACGGGATGCGGCGCAGGATCGCGCCGTAGAGGGTTGGATTGTCCCGCTTGGCACGGTCCCAGGTGCCGCCGGGAAACTCGATCGAGCCGGGGGCGACGCAGTTGACGCGGATGCGTGCCGGTGCGAACTGTGCCGCGCTCGTCGTCGTGTACTGGATCATCGCCGCCTTGACGGCGCCGTAGGGCGGGGTGCGCGCCGCGGGCTTGAGACCCGAGATCGACGAGATATTGACGATCGCGCCGGCCCCGGAGCGTTCGAGATATGGCCGGGCCGCGCGGGTCGCGCGCACCATGCCCAAGAGGTCCACCGCGATGCTGCGCTCCCAGCCCTCTTCGTCATCGGTCGAGCCAAACCCCGAGGCGTTGTTGACGAGGATGTCGAGACCGCCGAGCGTGGCGGCCGCCTCCTCGATGGTGCGGGCGATCGCCGCGGCATCGGCGATATCGCAGGCGATGGCGTGTGTCTGGCGGCCGTGCCGCGCGATCTCCTCGCGCGCGGCGGCGAGCGCCGCGCCGTCGCGCGCGCAGATCGATACCGCGGCGCCGGCTTCCGCCAGGGCGAGCGCGATCGCCTTGCCGATCCCCCGGCTGCCGCCGGTCACCACAGCGCGGCGCCCGCCCAGATCGATGTTCATGGCCCCTCCTCGGTGATCGCAAACCACGACAAAGACCGGGACCGCGCGCGGGGCGAGGCGGCGCCGGCCGGTCAGGCGGCGGTGCGGCCGATGTCGGCGCCGCAGTGCTTGCACCGGGTCGCGGCGGGGGCCAGATCGTCGGACAGGCACGCCGGGCAGGCCTTGGTCAGGGGCGGATCGCCAAACACCACCTTGCCGACGCGTGCCATGACCACCTTGTAGGGCATGACGATCACGAAATAGACAACCGCCATAAAAATGATGAAGTAGATGATCGCGGAGATGAACCCGCCGAGATTGAGGTAGGTGCCGATGCTGCCGCCGCTGATCAGCTGCCAGCCCAGCCCTGGACCCTTGACGCCGCCCTGGGCGGCGGCGATCAGCGGGTTGATGATGTTGTCGGTAAACGCCTTGACAAGGTTGCTGAACGCCAATGCCACGACCAGTCCGACGGCGACGACGACAACGTCGCCGCGCATCAGGAAGTTCTTAAAGCCCCTCACAATTCCCATCTTCCCGTCCTCCTAACCCAGGGGATCGAAGACCAGGCGCAATGCGCGCGAAACGCTAGATTAAAAGCATTTTTCCGCGGGAGTCCAGATTGTTGTTGCCGGACGCCGCAGCGGCCGGCGCTCTGCTCGGCTCCAACAGAAACGGTCGAGAGACTTCTATCCTTCCGCGGTGGTCGGGTCGATCATCCGGCGGATCTCGGTGATCTTGTTGGCCGGGAAGCCGCTCCTGCGCGAATGCTCGCGGATGATCTCCTCATTCTGGGCGAGATAGACGCAAAACGTCTTGTCGCCGGCGACATAGCTTTCGACCCACTGAATGTCGGGACCGAGTTCGTGCAGCACCGCGTTTGATCTCTGCGCGGCTTCCTTGAGGGCCTGCCGCTCGGCGCTGCCGATCGCCGGCAACTCGCGCTCGATGATGAACTTGCGCATTCTGTCCTTCCCCGATGAGCCGGCGCGAGTGTGCCGGATCACGCGGACCCGGTAAAGCGCGGCAGGACCTCGCGCGCAAAGAGGCGCAGCGAGGCGCGCGCCGCCTCCGGCGGCATCAGGTTGAAGTTGACCTGCAAGGAGGCGTGCTCATAGGCGCCAAATTCCTCAAAGCTGCGGGCGATCTGTCGGGCGATCTCGTCGGGCGTGCCGATCCAGGCGGCGTTGTTGCGGATCTGGTCGGCGGTGGTCGCTTCGCGCAACTTGGCGATCATTTTGTCATAGCCCGGATAATCCGCCGAGACCCGGCCGTCGAGCCAGTCGCCGGCGGCATCGACAAGCGAGCGCAGATAGGCGTCGAGGAACGGCGAAGCCAAGGCCCGCGCCGTGTCGCCGTCCGCGGCGCAGAACATGTGAAAGGCCAGCATGACCTCGCCGTCGCCCGTGTGGCCGGCCTCCTTCCACGCTCTGCGGTAGGCCGCGAGCAACGGGTGCATCGCCGCGCCGGTCAAGGGGATCGCCATGACTCCGTGGCCCATCTGCCCGGCAAAAGCAAAGGACGCCTCGGTGCTCTGCGCCGCGACATAAAATTTCGGGCGTGGGCGCTGGGTCGGGCGGGGCAGCGAGGTGGTGTTCTCGATCGCGTGAAAACGGCCGCGGTGGGTGACGTTCTCCTGCGTCAGCAGCAGCGTGATCTGCTCCAGCCCCTCGCGAAAGCGCGCCACAGACTCGTCGGGCGAGCGGCCAAAGCGGCGGAATTCGTGCGGCAGAAAGGCGCGGGCAAAGCCGACATCGAGCCGCCCGCCGGAAATCGCGTCAAGCATCCCGATCTCGCCGGCGAGCTTCAAGGGATGATTGAACACCGGCAGCACCGCGCCGGTCACCAGCCGCGCCCGCCGTGTCCGCTCTGCCGCCGCGGCGAGAAAGACGATCGGGTTCGGGCTGTAGCCGCCGTAAGAATGAAAATAATGCTCGACGATGCGGATGTGCGAGAACCCGAGCCGGTCGCCTTCCTCGGCAAGGTCCAGCGCCTCGGCGAAATACTGCGCCGCCGGTTTCTCTTCAGGCGTGATGTCGGGGAAGAATTGCAGACCGAATTGCATCGGCCGAGCATAACCGGGGCTGGGCCTCGGTCAAGCCCCGAGGGCGACAGCCGGCCGGGTTGCCAGGCGTGCCGTGAGGCGGCCAAAAAAAGATCGGACCGCGCCGGGTGCGGTCCGATCGCACGGGTCAGAGTGTGATCACTGGACGGTGACGGGGACGCCCGCCGAGGAGATGCCGTTGGCGATGACGTAGAGCGTGCTCGGCCCGGTCTCGGTGGCGCCGGTGATCTGGACATTGGTCGAGGACGGCGCATTGGGGGCGAGGGAGATCGTGTACCCCGAAGTCCTTTGATAGAACTCATGCCCGCTTGCGGTGTTGACGATCGCCACGATCGGGCGGTCGGTCGCCGCCTGCGTGTCGTCCCCGTAATACGCTCCTTCCGACAGACCGTTGAACTGCGTGCCGGTCAGCGGGTAGGTATGGCCGCGCGAGATGGTGCTCGGGGCGGTGCTGATGGTTGGGGCCCAGGCCGGGTTGGGGCTGCCGGAGGGGTTATAGACCCAGACGTTCGGCGTATCGGTCTCGACCGCCAGGATCTGACCGGTCGGCAGCACCAGGAAGTTCCACTCGAACGAATTCAGGAGCGACCCGTCCGGATTGTCCGCCACCTGGGAGATCGTGTTCGCCAGGAAATTGAACTCGAAGAAATGGGTCGGCGTCGGGAATTGCTCCGACTTCGTCCAATTGCCGGGGCTGGCCGCGAACAGGATGTTGCCGTCAGGCAGCAACGCCGCCGGAGCGTCGGCCAGGATGTAGGGGACGCCGCTGAGGACGGGGAGATCGGGGCCGGCCGCCCAGGTGCTTGCGGTCGAGTCAAAGATCGCCGTGTGCGCGGTCCCGGCGGTGGTCGCGCCAAAGGCGACGACGGTGCCATCGGGGCGCAGCACCTGCGGCCCCATCTCATAGGACGGGAAGGGCTCGCTGAGGGCGCAATCGGGAAGCTGCACGATCGTGCTGCCGGCGCTCGACCACAAACCGGTTGTCGGATCGTAGATTTCCGAGCCATTGCCGCAGGCGCGGGGATAGTCCGGAGCGTAGGCGTCGACGGTCAACACCTTGCCGTTGGGCAGCAATGTCCAGCCTTCCTCGTTGGTGGAGTCGAACTTGCTGGTGCCGCCTGTGAAGCTCCAGGTCAAATTGGCCGCATTGAGGAGTGCTTGTTGGACAAATCCGGTGGGGAAGCTGCAGCAGGTGGCGAGCATATAGGTGCCGTTGTTCAGCACGACGGTCTGCGAGTCGCCGATCTGTGTCCACCCGGTCGGAGGATTGACATTTCTCCAGGCGCCAAAGAGCGGGTTGTAGTTGGCGCCCTGGGCCGTCTCCACCTCGTTGAAAAAATTGTACTCGCCGCCTTCGACTGCGACGCGGCCGTCGGGCAGGACCTGCGAGCCGAAAAACCGCGGGCCGTAATTGGACGCCATCCGGCCGATCTGCGACCAGGTGCCGTTGACATAGCTGCCGGTGTTGTCGGGTGTCAGCTTCCACCAGTAGGGCGTCGAGTCCTGATGGACAATGACGGTCCCGTCGTTGAGCAGCAGGGGATTGGCGGCGTGCCCCGAGGGCAGCGGCGGCAGGCTCTGCCACGGTCCCGCCACGATGTTTGGTGAAACGCGCGGTACGACCGGGGCGGGGCGGAACGGCACGGCCAGACCGTGCGCTGTCGCTGCTGCCGGATTGCGCAGCGCGGGGCGCGGCACCGGCGCCGGTCCCTGCGCATAAGCCATGGCGCTGCCAAAGGCCAGGGCCACAACGGCCGAGGCCAGCAGACCAATGGGTTGGTGGATTTTATTCATTGCGTTTTCCCCCGTAGGTGGGATGTGATTTCTGCGAATGAGGGCGGGCTCCGGCAGAGGGCCACCCCCAGGGAACGTGCCGAGCCTCGGACCGGGATCACCCGGCCTTGCGGCGGCGCATCAGTCCGAGGCCGAGGAAGCCAGCGAGGCCGGCGGCGAAGAGCGCGAGCGTCGAGGGTTCGGGAACACTGACCTGGGTCGGGGTGATGGTCAGATCGTCGATCGCCACCTCGGTTCCGGAGCCGGCGTAATTATTGTTCTGCGTGCCCCCGGATGTGGTGATGTCGACCTCGTTGATGTCGGCGAAAGTGAAGGTCTCGAGCGTCGGACTCGTCGAGTTGACGGTGACCGTTTCGGTATCTACCCGAGTCCCGTTCAGCAATCCGGTGACCGTCACAGTCATGCCGTCGTTCCAGAACGCGGTCATATCGGCGCTGACGAGGTTGAAAGTGCTGGTGCTGGTAAAGCTGGCAAAGTCGCCGTTGCCGTTGAAGGCGATGTTGGGCGGGCTGGTGGTGCCGGCCGCGGCGCCGTTCGCGCCGACATTCGCGGTAAAATCCGCGGTATTGAGAACGTCGAAGTTGTTCCAGTCCAGCCCCTGATAGCCATTGGCGATCGCCGTGCCGTTGCCGCTGTCGGTGAGATCGTCAAACCCGATCACCGTCGCGGCGGCGGGCTTGATCGACAGAGCGGCGCCCATCGCCAGGGCGAGGACCAGAAAGCCGTGAAGGATGCCTTGGCGGCGCATGGGTTTCCTCCTCTCAAAATTAATCCATGTCAAAATTGCTATGAGCAAATTGCGTGCCAACCCAGGAGATATAACCGAATCAAATGGTTAATTTTGTCCCTCCGCACCTTCGAGGAGAAAGTGTAAAAAAATCCGACAGAACGAGGTGCGAATCTCGGTGCCCAGGAAAAATCCGCCTTGATTCCCAACCCCTGCGCGCCGGTGAGGCCCGCCGCGCCGGTGTAAACAAATCCGACAGAACGAGGCACGAATCTCGGTACTGCGGAAAAACCCGCCATGATTCCCAACCCCTGCGCGCCGGTGACACCCGCCGCGCCGGTGTAAACAAATCCGACACCCGCTGCCGGCGGATTTTGCGCGGGGCCGTCGCGTTGTCCTGGGCGCCTATAACAGGGCGAGGAGGGGCGGCGGGAAAGGGCGCGTGATGCAGTACCGGATCGAACTGTCAAAAACGCGGCGCGGCGTCGCCCGCATCCATCTGCCCGGCCGCATCTTTGAATTGGAGACGCGGCGGCTGGCCGCGACCGAGTGGGAGGTGTCGGTGTCGGACCCGGCCGCGGCCAAGTCGGGCACGATCGCCGTCCGGGCGATGAGCGCCAATGATGCGGTCTGGCACGTCGCCCGCGCCGCGGTGCGCGCAGTCGCCGAATTGACCGGGCAGGGTTTTGACAACGGCACCGCCGAACGGCGATAGCCTGCGCCGGAGCGGCGCGGGAATGTTGCGAACCCGTGATCGCGGGCATTAAAGTCGGGGCCCGGCCGACAGCCCGAAGGGAAAGAACGATGACCGACACGGCGATCTGGAATTTCCACCAATTAGCGCAGCACACCCTCGGCGGGTTTGGCGGCATGGGCGAGGGGATGTCGATCCAGATCGCGCGCGACGGCCGCCGCATCCTGTGGCTGGCGCATGAGAGCGCGCCCAAGAACTTCACCGCGGTCGATGTCAGCGACCCGAAGAACCCCAGGATGGTCGTCCAGACCGACCTGCCGCAAATGCACATGCGCTCCAATTCGCTTGAAACTGTCGGCGACATCCTCGCCGTCGCCTATCAGACAAAAGACCAGGGGTTGCAGCCTGCCGGGTTTGAGCTGTTCGACATCGCGACCCCGGAAAATCCGAAGCGGATCTGCTTTTTCGACTGCTCGGGACCGGCCTCGCGCGGCGTGCACCAGTTGTGGTTTGCCGATGGCGAATACATCCACATGAGTTCCGGCGCGCCCGATTTTCAGCCGAGCCATCCAAAGGATGACCAGTTCTACCGCATCATCGACGTGAAAAACCCGTCAAAGCCGGTCGAGGTCGGGCGCTGGTGGCTCCCCGGCACCCGCGAAGGCGACAGCGCACCACCGCCGGTGCGCCATCCCGGCGCCGCCGACACCGGGTTTCGCCCGCACAATACCAACGTCTACCCCGAGCGCCCGGACCGCGCCTATCTCGGCTATATCGACGGCGGCATGGTGATCCTCGACATCGCCGACAAGGCGCACCCGAAGATGCTCTCGCGCTGGGACTATCACCCGCCCTATTACGGTTTCACGCATACCGTCGTGCCGTTCTTTGCGCGCAACCTGCTGGTGGTCAGCGACGAGTGCACGCGCAACGAGGGCGCCGACTGGCCAAAGCTGGTGTGGATCGTCGATGGCCGCGCCGAAGAGAACCCGGTGCCGATCGCGACCTGCCCGCTGCCCCCGCTCGCCGACTACGTGCATCGCGGCGGCCGCTACGGCGCGCACAATCTCTATGAGAATGTGCCAAAGCCAAACAATTGGAAATCGGACCACATCGTCCTCGCCACCTTTTTCAACGGCGGTCTCAGAGCGTTTGACATCTCCGACCCCTTCCAGCCAAAGGAGGTCGCCTATTTTGTCCCGGCGCCGCCCGAGCGGTCGCCTTTTGGCGCGGTGCAGATCAACGACGTATTGGTTGATGAGCGCGGCATCGTCTACACTGTCGATCGCCATACCGGCGGTCTCTACACGCTCGAAATGGATTTCTGAGCGCGTGGCGCTGTCGCCCTTTGCCGGAAGCGAGGCGCCGCTGTTTGGCCGGCGGCAACGGCGCCCGCGCGGTCCCCGGCTGCCGGTCGTCGTCGTCACCGGCTTTCTCGGCGCCGGCAAGACGACCCTGATCCGCGCGCTCCTCGATCGTCCCGAGGGCGCCAATACCGCGGTCGTCGTCAACGAGTTTGGCGAGATCGGCATCGATCAGGCGCTGCTGCGGGCAAGTAGCGACGCCACAGTGCTGCTCGGCCAGGGGTGCCTGTGCTGCGAGATGCGCAGCGATCTGCAGGAGACCCTGCGCGCCCTCTTTATCGAGCGCTCGCGCGGCGCGGTGCCGAGCTTTCAGCGCGTCATCATCGAAACCAGCGGTCTCGCCGATCCCGGCCCGGTGTTGCAGACCTTTGCCGCCGACCGCGCGCTCGGGGGCGAGTTTCATCTTCAGGCGCTTGTCGCCGTGATCGATGCGCCAAACGGTGCCGATAATCTCGCCCATATGCCCGAGGCGAGAAAGCAGGCGGCGCTCGCCGACCGCATCGTCGTCACCAAGAGCGATCTCGCCGACCCGGCCGAGAGCGCGGCGCTCGTTGCCGCGCTCAAGGAGGTGAGCGCGGCGCCGATCGGTTTTGCCGAGACCGGCACGATCGACCCCGGTTTTCTTCTCGACGATCCGCTGGAGCGGCCGCAGCTTCTGGCCGCGGCCGAGGCGCCGCACGCGCACACCCACGGTCTCGCAACCTTCTCGCTGATCTTTGCCGAACCCTGGCCGTGGCGCGCCTTTGAGCAGGTGATGGCGTTCCTGGCCGCGTTGCGCGGCGCCGATCTTCTGCGCGTCAAGGGCATTCTCGCGGTGCGCGAGTGCCGCGGCCCGGTCGTCGTCCATTATGTCCAGCATGTCGGCCACCGCCCGGTCGAACTGATCGACTGGCCGGACGCGGACCACCGCTCGCGCCTTGTCTTTATCACCCGCGGGATCGCCCGCGCGCCGGTCGAACAGCTTTTTGCCGCCGCCGCCGCGCTCGCCTGACTGACCATCTGACTGACCGCGGGGGCTTGCGCGGCTCCGGTGGAAGTGCGACACGGCTTCCCGGGAGAAAACAACGGGAGGCGGGGATGGCCGAGACATCCGTGTCGGCGACCGAGGCCATGCTGGAGAACCAGCGGATCGGGTCTTTGCAGATCCGCGTCATCGCGATCTGCACCCTGGTGCAGATGTGCGATGGCTACGATATCGGCTCGATCGGCTGGTCGGTGCCAAAGCTGACCCATGCCTGGCATCTCCCGCCGTCCGTCTTTGCCCTGGCGTTTCTCTTTTCCAATGTCGGCATCCTGGTCGGCGCGCTCGGCTCGGGACCGCTCGGCGACCGCTTTGGGCGCAAGCCGCTCCTCCTCGCCGGCATCGCGATCTTTGGGCTCGCCTCGCTGGCGAGCGCTTTTGCCACCTCGCTATGGATGCTGTCGGCGACGCGGTTTTTCACCGGGCTGGGGATTGCCGGGGGCTTTACCGGGACGACCGCGCTGGCCGGCGACTATGCGCCGCAGCGGATGCGCGCGGCGATGATCATGGTGACCTTCACCGGGGCACCGATCGGCGGCTTTGTCGGCGGCCTGGTCGTCGCCGCCCTGCTGCGGAACGGTTTTGGCTGGCCGATCATCTTCATCATCGGCGGTGTCTTTCCGCTCGTCCTGGTGCTGGTCATGGCGCTGTTTCTGCCGGAATCGCCGCGCTTTCTCGCGGCCCGGGCCAATCTCGCGCCGCGCCACCGGGCCTTGTTGCAGCGTCTCGGCATCACCCCGGGGCAGGGAGGGCCGCAGACCGTCGATATCGCCCGCGGCAATGCCGTCAAGATGCTGTTTGGCGAGGGCTACGCGCTCTCGACCGTGCTGTTGTGGATCATCTTCTTTTGCAGCCTGATCGATCTGTTTCTGTTTGTCTTCTGGCTGCCTGAGATCCTGCACCTGACCGGGCTGACCCCGGCGCAAGCGGTCTTTGCCTCCAGCCTGTACAGTCTCGGCGCGATCGCCGCGGTGTTCTATCTCGGCTATCTGATCGACCGCTTCCGCGCCGAGCGCGCGCTGGCGCTGCATTACGCCGCGGGGATCATCTTCATCCTGCTGATCGCCCTGGTCGCGATGCCCTATCTGGCGCTGCTGGTGGTCGTGTTCTTCGCCGGTCTGACCATCGTCGGCAGCCAGACCGGCGCCAACGCCGCGTGCGGCGCGCTCTACCCGGCGCGGATGCGCACCAGCGGGATCGGCTGGGCGCTCGGGATCGGCCGGTTCGGCGGCATCGCCGCGGCGCCGCTCGGCGGCTTTTTGCTGGCGCGCGGGCTGGCGCCACGGCACGTCTTTTTGTGCGCCTGCTTTTTTGCCGCGGTGGCGGCGGTGGCGACGGCGCTCTTGGCGCTGCGGCCAAAAACCCTCGCCGCGAGCGCTGCGGCCCCTGCCGAAGGCGCCGCCGCGGGCGGATGATGGCGGGACCGTTACGGCGCGCCATAGAATACCGCGAGCCACACGGTCGGGGTTGCGGGATCGGTCCATTCGACCCGGTGGCGGCGGTGCGGCGCGATGTCGAGACAGTCGCCGGGGCGCAGCAGGCGCGCCTCGGCCTCGTCGGCAAATCTGAGGCGCGCGGCACCCTTGAGCAGCGCGATCCATTCGCCCTCGTCCTGGTCGTACCAGAAACCGGGCGGGCTTTTCTGACCATGCGAGACAATGCGCTCGATCCGCAGACCCGGCCGCGCCAGAACGGGTTCGACGATCTCGCCGGCACGTGCGTCGGGCAGCGGCGACAGAAGGTTCACGGCTCGGCCGCCGCCAGCACGCCGGCGACCGCGCGCTCCCAGCCGGCGTGGCGCTCCTCGCGCTCGACGGCGGCCATCTGCGGGAGAAACCGGCGCTGCGGCCGCCACTCTGCCGCCATCTCCGACGGGGCGGGATAGACCCCGCGCGTCAGACCGGCGGCATAGGCCGCGCCCCAGGCGGTGGTTTCGACCGAGCAGGGACGCTCGACCGTGGCCGGCAGAATGTCGGCGAGATACTGCATCGTCCAATCGCTCGCCGCCATCCCGCCATCGACCCGTAGGCGGTCGATCGCAAGCCCCGCATCGGCCTCCATCGCCGCAATGAGATCGCGGGTCTGATGGCCGACCGCTTCGAGCGCGGCGCTTGCGATCTCGGCGGCGCCGCATTCGGCGGTGAGACCAAGGAGCGCGCCGCGCGCCCGCGGCTGCCAATGGGGTGCGCCAAGACCGGCAAAGCCGGGAACAAAATAAACCCGCTGGCGCGGGTAGGCCTGCGCCGCCAGGCGCTCGGCATCGGCCACCGCGGCAATCAGGCCGAGCCGCTCGCAGAGCCACCCGACCGCCGCCCCGGCGACAAAGATGCTGCCTTCGAGCGCATAGGCGGTCTCGCCCCGGAGCCGGTAGGCGATCGTCGTCAGCAGGCGATGGGTTGACGGCCTTGCCTTGGCGCCAGTGTGCAGCAGGACAAAAGCCCCGGTGCCGTAGGTCGCCTTCACCATGCCGGGGCGAAAGCACGCCTGGCCGATCAGCGCCGCCTGCTGGTCGCCGGCGACCCCGGCGATCGGGATCGCCTGACCAAAGAGATCGCGCGCCGTCACCCCGAAATCGTCGCCGGTGTCGCGCACCTCGGGCAAGAGCGCCAAGGGGATGCCCAAAGCCCCCGGCAATTCATCGTCCCAGCCGAGGCGATGGATGTCGAACAGCATCGTGCGCGCGGCATTGGTCGCATCGGTCAGGTGCCGCCCGCCGGTCAGGCGCCATAAGAGAAAACTGTCGATCGTGCCGCAGGCGATCGCACCGGTGTCCGCCTGCGCGCGCAACCCGGGCAGGCTGTCGAGGAGCCAGCGGATCTTTGGCGCCGAGAAGTAGGGATCGATGATGAGGCCGGCGCGCGTCCCGACGATGTCCGAGAGACCCTCGCGCCGCCAGGCTGCGCAGAGATCGGCGGTGCGGCGGTCCTGCCAGACGATCGCGTTCGCGACCGGCCGGCCGCTCGCGCGTTCCCACAGCACCGTCGTCTCGCGCTGGTTGGCGATGCCGAGCGCGGCGATCGGACCCCCGGCCGCGGCGGCGGCCTCGCGGCCGGTCGCGACAACGCTCTGCCAGATTTCCTCGGGATCGTGCTCGACCCAGCCGGGCCGCGGATAATGCTGCGTCAGGGCGCGCGTTGCGACATATTGCGGCGCGCCCGCAGCGTCAAACAGGATCGCGCGGGTGCTTGTCGTCCCCTGGTCGATCGCCAGCACAAAAGGGGCCGCCATCGCGCTCTCACCCGGGCACGATCGTCATCTGCGCCTGGCCGATCAGCACGGCGAAGACCAGCGCCAGGGCCATCGCCAGCACCAGGGTCAGGATCAGCACCGCGGCGAAATAGCCGAGCCGCCGCCCTCCGCTGGGCACCCCCATCAGCACCGGAATGCCGAGAAAATAGACGTAGAGGCCGTAGAGATCGGCGGCGAGGGCGAGAAAGCGGCCGAATGCGCCCGGCACCAGCAGAAACAGGCTGCCGAGCCAGACCGGGGTGCCGGCAAAGGCGGCGAGCTTGAAGCTCTGCCCGAGATCGCCGATGCCGCCAAAAGCGGGCGCCAGCCGGTTGGCGACAAAGGCCAGGAGCGCGATATCGGCGAGCGCCAGCGCATAGCCGGAGAGCGCGGTGCCAAAGGCGGCGCCGAGCGGCGCTCCGGCGGCTAGCCCGGCGGCGAATTCGAGCGCGAGCGCAAAGGCCGCAATAATCGCGACATAGCCGAGAAAAAGCCCGCCGATCGTGCGCGGCTCGGCGGCGATGACCACCCACTCGCGGCGCGGCCGCCAGACCATGCCACCGGCGCGCCAGACCAGATCCATTCCGCCATTCTCCGCTGTCTGCGAACGGAACGAGCATAAGGCGCCGCACGGCCGCCGCCAATCGCGGGCTGCCGCGTCCGCCTACTTCCGCACCGTCAGCCCGATCGCCACCGGCATCGCCAGCAGGACGAGCGGCAGTTGCACGATTACGCCGGCAATGATCGCGATGGCGAGCGGTTGCAGCATCTGGTCGCCCGAGCCGCTGATCGCGGCGCCCAGAGGCAGGAGGGCCAGCACCATCGCCAGGGTGCTCATTGTGATCGGCCGCAGACGGTTGAGCGCCGCCTCGGTCAGCGCCTGCCGCGCCGGCATCGTCCTGGCCAATGCCTGGTACTCGGAAGCGAGAAAAATCGCCATCTCGGTGGCGATGCCGACGATCATCACCATGCCCATCATTGCCGTGATGTTCAATTCGACCCCGCTCGCCCACAGCCCGACAAAGACCGCGCTGGTCGAGATCAGGGACGAGAGGATGATGATGACCGGCAGCCAGAACCGCTCGTAGAGAAACAGCAGCAGGATGAATTCCGCAATCATGGCGGCGGCGAACACCTTGATCATGCCGCGCGCCGCGAGTTGCTGCTGCTTGTAGGCGCCGCCGATCGTATAGGTGACCCCGCCTGGCAGGAGGCCCGGTTTTTTCAGAACTGCTTCGACCGCGGCGGCGGTCGCACCGAGACTGTGGCCGCCGCCGATCTGCGCCGTCACCGCGACGATCTGGGCGAGATTGTCGCGCGTGATCTCGGGCTGGCCGGCGACAAAGGTAACATGGGCAATGGTGCCGAGCGGGAAGACATGCCCGTTCGGCGCCCGGATCGGCAGTTTTTCCAACTCGTCCCGATAGATCTTCTCCTGCGGCGGGTCGAGCCACAACCGCACCCCGACCGGCTCGACGGCACCGAGATAGCGGGTGACGATGGCGCCGTGCAGGTAATGATAAAGCTGCGTCTCGACCTCTGCGGCGGTAATCCCCTCCATCACCGCCGACCCCCGATCGACACGGATATCAAGCGCGTCGCCGGCCGGAACGACACCGTTGTTAACGGAGGCCGGCTCGATCCCGGACACCTTTTTGATCGCCTGCGCGACCCGGGTGGCAACGCCGCCGAGAACATCCGGATTCCTGGCGGAGAGTTTGATGACGATTGGCTGCCGCCGGCCGACCATGTCGCCGATCATGTCGCCGAGAAGCTGGTGGATGTCAAAGTGGATACCCGGCACCTTGTCGGTGATCTTTCTGGTGATCTTGTCCATGACCGTCCAGATCGCAGGCCGGCGCCCGGCGGCGACCAATCGGACAAAGAAATCGCCCTGATAGCTCTCGATCAGATCGCCGCCAAGACCGGCCCCGGTGCGGCGCGAGAAGGTATAGACGTGAGGATCCTGCTTCAGGATCGCCGCGACCTCTTTGATCTCGCGATTGGTCTCGGCGAGCGAGGTGCCCGGCGCGGTCTCGTAGTCGAGGACAAAGCCGCCCTCGTCCATGCGCGGCAGAAACCCGGTCTTGACACGGTGGTAGGTGAAATAACCGGCACCCACCAGCGCGAGCACGGCGATCCCGATCAGCCAGGGCTGCGCGAACAGGAGATGCAGCAACCGGCCATGGGTCCGCCGCGGCCAGCTCTCACGCCCGTGCGTCGGGTCCTGCCATTTCCCGAAATCGATGATGCCGCGCGCCAGCAAGGGTACGGTGAACAGCGTCAAGAGATAGGAGATGACGAGGGCCGCGGCCGTTGTCAGCGCCAGAAACCGGAAGAATGCGCCGGTGACGCCGGACAGAAAAGCGAGCGGGATGAAGATGATGATTGTGGCGAGGCTCGATCCCGACAGAGGCGCAAAAAACTCCCGCGCCGCCGGCAGGACCGCCGCCCGCGCGTCTGCGAGGCCGGGCACGCCGGCGCGGCGCGCAATCTGTTCGATCATCACGATGGCATCATCGATCAGGAGACCGATCACCGCGGCGATCCCGCCCAGGGTCATGATGTTGAAGGTCATTCCCCATACCGACAGCAGCAGCACGGTGATCAGCACCGACAACGGCACTACGATGATCGCGACCAATGCCGCCCGCCAGTTGCGCAGCGCGGCGAAGATCACCAGCGCGGCGAAGACGAGGCCGATCAGGATCGCCTCTTCAAGCGCGGCAACCGAAGAACGGACCAGTTCCGTCTGGTCGTACCATTTGTAGAGATGGATCGCTTTTGGCTGGGTCTGCATAAAGGCGGCGAGGCGTTGGCCGACTTTCTTGGCCAGACTCAGCGAGTTGGCTTGATCCTGCTGATAGACATCAAAGGTGACGGCCGGCCGCCCGTTGTTGTCAACCAGGAGCCATTGCGGCACCGATCCCATCGTGACCTCTGCGATGTCGCCGAGGCGAACGATCCCGCCCTTGCCATTGCCGATCTCGATATCGGCGACCGAGGCGAGCGAGGCGAAGGCGTTGTTGCTGATCGTCAGAAAAAGGCGGTCGTTGTCGGCGAGCCGACCGACCGCCTTCAGGGTATTCGCCGCGGCGAGGGCGTTGGTCAGACTGGTCAAGGTCAGGCCGTGGGCGGCCAGCCTCTGCGGGCTGACGGTCACCTGCACTTCGGGGGTCTCGCCACCGAGAATGCCGATCTTTCTGACCCCGGCGATGCCGGTCAGCAGCGGTGCGATCTGATAGCGGGCGAGGCGGCGCAGTTCGGCCGGCGGCACCGTGTTCGAGATCAGCGCATAGGAGACAAACGGCATGATCGCGTTCGGACTCATCTGCAAGGCTGTGTAGGTCGTTCCCGGTGGCAGGCTCGGCAGTTTCTGTGCGAACGCCGCATCGACAGACAGGAACGCCTGCCGCATGCTCGTCCCCCACGGGAAATCGACATAGATCTGCGCTGCGCCGCGCGAGGTCGTGGAGGTGACGCCGATGGCGCCGGGCACGGCGCGGGCGACCTGCTCGAGGGGCTCCGTCACCTGGATCAGCATCTGTCGGGCCGGCATGCTGCCGGTGGAGACTTCGACCCGGATGCGCGGGAAGGAGACGACCGGGAACAGCCCGGCCGGCAAGGTGATCTCGGCGAGCAGCCCGGCCAATGCCAAAGCAAAGACGACAAAGAGCAGCGAGCGGCGATGATGTTCGAGCCAGCCGGCAAAGCTCATCGGCGCTTGGCCTTTTCCGGAGCGGCGAGACGCACTTTCATGCCGTTTTCGAGCTGGTAGTTGCCGGCGAGGACGAGCGGGGCCGAAGGATTGAGGGGACCTTGCACGACGTTCTTGCCGCCGATGCCGTCGAGAACCTGCACCGGGACCTTGTGGGCGACCCCATTGACGGCCTGCACGACATAGGGGGCGCCGCTATGGTCGAGCAGGATCGCCGCATGCGGCACGACATAACCCTGCGCCCGGCCGGTGATGATATCCGCTTCGGCCATCTGGCCCGCCAGAAACGTTCCGGGCGGTACGGTGATTTCGACCGGAACGAGACCGGTCGTCGGATCGACGAGCGAGCTGCGCAGCACGACCTTGCCCATCACCGGGTCCTGGGCGCTAAGAGGCGTGATCGCGGCCTTGTCGCCCGGTTTGATCGCGCGGGCGCGATCCGGCACGACGCCGACCCGCAGCACCAGCGCGTTCGGTTGGGCGAGGTCGATCAGCGCCGCACCCTGAGCGACGATCGCCCCCGGGGTCGTCGTGATCGCGGTGACGATCGCACGAGATGACGCGCGCAAGGTTTGCGGCGCGCCCGCCCCCTCGGTTTTGAGCGCAGCGAGCGTTGCGCGCGCGTCGGTCTGTGCCTTCTGCGCATCGGCGAGCTGCTGCCGGGTCGCCAGGTGCTGGGCGAGCATCGTCTGCATGCGGCGCACGAGATCGCTGGCCGTTTGCAGTGCCGATTGCGCCTGGACATAGGCGGCCGCCGTTGCCGGACTCGGTTCCAGAAGGATCAGAGGGGCACCTTGGGCGATCTCCTGGCCCGACCGCACATAGACAGCCCCGACCCTCGCTGCGACCGGCGCCATCAGGGTCTGCTTTGCCGAGGGGCCCGGCTCGACCTTGCCGAAGGCGGTAAGGATGCGCGGCAGACTGCCCTTGCGCAATGTCGTCAGTTGCACCAGCACGCTTGGCTGTTGCGCTGCCGCCACGGTCGCGCCCGGCACCGCGAGGCCCAGGACGAGGGCGAAGATCAGCGAGAGCTTCATCTTCATGAACCCTGTCCCTAGCCGGGCGGCGCGATCCGCAGCGGCGGCAGACCGAGAGCGAGCTCAACGGCGAGCGTGATCCGGTCCTCGCCGATCTGGCGCTCAAAGGCAACGACCTGGAGTGCGCGTTCGAGCGCGGTGGTCTCGTAATCGACAAGACTGCGCCGATCAAAATTGCCCTGTGCGAAGGCCCGCCTTGCGGTGCGCGCGAGCGCCAGGGCCGCGGCGGTATCCTTGCGGGCGCGGGCAAGATCGGCGGCGAGGCGCCGGAGTTGCGCGCGGAGCGCATGAACCGTCCCGACCGCGCTGTCGAGCCGGTCCTGATACTGTTCGCGCAACAGGAGCCGCGTCGCCCGGCTCTCTGCGATATGACCCTGGTTGTGGTCAAAGATCGGCAGCGCAAAGGTCAGGCTTGGACCGATCGTCACCACTTTTGTGGCGTCGGAGCCATAGGAGGGACCGAGCGAGAAGGCCGGGAACTGGCCGAGGATGGCCGCGCGCAGGTTCTCTTCGGCTGAATTGTAGCCAAAATGCAGCGCAATGAGATCGGGGCGGCGCTCGGGCAGGCTGCGGGCGAGCCGGTCAAGGGTGCGCGGCAGCGGTGCAAAGACCGGCCGCGCGAGGGCGAAACGCACGCGCGGAAGAAGGCCAAGGAGGGCGTTGAGCGCCTGCCAGTTTTTCAGGCGGGCGAGGCTCTCCGCGGCGCGGGATTGTCCGGCGGCGGCCTCGGCGGCCAGCAGCGGGGCCAGCGCCGCGATCGTCAGATTGCCGGCGGCGATCGCCTTGCGCACCTGGGCCGCTTCGCCGCCGATCAGCCGCTGCTCGCGTTGCAGAAGGGCGATCGTGCGGCCCTCCTCAAAGATGTCGAGTGCGAGCTGGCGCGCCTTTTGCGCGACCTGCCATTCGCGCCACAACAGATCGGCGTTTACCTGATAGACATGGGCCTCCGCCAAAGCGACGCGGGCGCGATAGGTGACGAGGGCGGCGATATCCTCCGACAGCGAGGCGGCGAGCGAGGAGGCCGTTCCCGGTCCGGCGACCAGCTGCCCATAACCGAGGCTGGCGGACGGATTGGGCAGGAGCGTCGCCTGCACGAGCTGTCCTTGCGCCACCCCGATCGTCCCGGTTTCGGTTCGCAGACCGGGATTGTTGAGAATCGCCAGGAGTCCGATCACATCGAGGGTGAGCGGCCTGCCGATGTCGATGGAGCGGGGCGGATCGCGCGCGCCAAGCGACGGCACCACCCGGTCGAGACGGGAGAGGCTCGCCTTGAGATCGGTCCGGCGCGGCAGCGGCAGCGCGTGGTCGCGCGCGCAGCCGGTCAATCCGGCAGCCAATCCGACGGCGGCGATCAGGATGAGACTGCGATTCATGCGAAACAATGCGGCCGGAGCGGTTATGACCGCCGGGCGATTCCCGGTCAATGCCATCGCCGGCCGATCCCGCGGCTTGGCTCGGACCATGCGGTGGCGCCGCGCGGAACAGCCGGAGTGCAGAATCCGGGAATCCGCGGTCTTTTAGAAAGCTTTTGCTTGGTTCCGAGAATCGCCGCAATCGGTCCTCTCGCACAATCCGAAAAAGTGTCACGGGATCGCGGCAGAAGATTGGCGCCAGCCAAGGCGACTGAGACCTGATCTCTTGACGGAAAATTGCCGATTGGTGTCAATGCTTCAAAGCGTCAAGGGCAATCTGGTGAAATCTGACAGGTGATAGGAAAGGCTGAGATGGAAACCGCATCGCGAGAGCAGCAGATCCGGGAACGGGCCTATGCGATCTGGGAAGGCGAGGGGCGGCCCGCGAACCGCGCCGAAACCCACTGGCTGCGGGCGGAAGCCGAGATTGCACGCGAGGGGGCGCAGCCCGATGGCAGAGCGGCGCGGGTGCCGCGGCGCGCGGCGCCTGCCGCAAAAAAGCGCAGCCCCGCCAGCGCAACCGGTGCGCCGGCGGCGCACCGCCGATCTCGGGGCCCCTAGCGCGGGCGGTCTGCCGGCAGCACGTGGATCGACTCGACCTCGATCTCGGCGACGACGCGGCTGCCCGGCGCGAGGGCGAGAGCGCGCACCGCGCGCTTTGGCAGATGCGCCACGAGCGGAAAACCGCAATCGAGCGTCACCTTGCAAAACGGACCGAGCGGGGTGATGGCGCCGACCCGCGCGGCGAGCCGGTTGACCGCCTCCGTTCCCGCATCCTCGCCATCGGCCGGCAGGGCTGCGACATCCTCGGCGCGGATGCACAGCGCGACCGCCCCGGCGCCGCCCGGGCGCGCGACGATGGGGCGTGCGGTGATGACGGTCTCGCCGACCGCGATATGGGCGACCCCGTTGGCGCGCCCGACGGTGCGCCCCGGCAGGATGTTCTCGACACCGAGAAAGCGCGCGACAACGGTATCGGCGGGTCGGGACAGAACCTCGGCGGCCTCTCCGGTCTGGACGATCCGCCCTTCCGCCATGATCGCGAGGCGATCGGCGAGCGCGTCGGCGTCGCTGCGGTCATGCGTGACAAAGATCGCCGGCACGCCGCTGTCGCGCAGAAACGCCTTCAAGTCCTCGCGCAACTCTTCGCGCGTCGGCAGGTCGATCGCCGCGAACGGCTCGTCAAACAGATACAGCTCCGGCCGGGCGGCAAAGGCGCGGGCGAGCGCGACCCGCTGCTTCTGTCCCGGGCTCAGTGTGTCGGGGCGTTCGGCGGCGAGCGGAGCGATGCCAAAGCGCGCGAGCAGACGCGCCGGGTCGCTTCCACCCGCCCTGTGCCGCGCGAAGACCCGGCTGCGCCCGGAAGACTGGCCAAAGACGACGTTCTGGACCACGCTCAGATGCGGGAACAGACCAAAATTCTGAAACATCAGGCTGAGGTGCCGGCGCTCCGGCGGCAGCCGGGTCACGTCGCGGCCACCGATCACGACCCGGCCGCCGAGAAGCCGGTGAAACCCGGCGATCGCTTCGAGGCTGACCGATTTGCCGGCGCCGTTGGGTCCGAGAATGACGAGGATTTCCCCCTCGTCGAGAGTGAGGCTGAAATCGCGCAGCGCAAACGAACCGAGCCTCAGGGACAGGCCGCTGATCTCGACCGCGGCGCTCATCGCCCCTGTCCCGCCGGCACGCCGCTGCCATAGGCAAGCTGGCGGAAGAGGATGAACAGCGCCAGGCAGACGATCATCAGCAGCACCGCCATCGCCGCCGCCTCGCCGAGACCGACCCGCAAAAACAGTTCGTAGACCTTGATCGGCGCTGTCATCGGATAATAGGCGAGGATCGCCACGGCGGCGAACTCGCTGATCGATCGGGCATAGGTCAGGACGAGGCCGGTCAGGATGCTGCGCCGGGCGAGCGGCAGGGTGACACGCCAGAAGGTGCGCCAGGGGCCAAGGCCGAGGGTGCGGGCGACCTTTTCGAGGCGCGGATCGACGCCCTCAAAGCCGATGCGGGCGGCGCTGACCGTATAGGGCGCGGAGACAAACAGCATCGCCGCA
The DNA here is from genome assembly GCA_050730055.1 of Allostellaceae bacterium. GTDB lineage: Bacteria > Pseudomonadota > Alphaproteobacteria > ATCC43930 > CGMCC-115725 > AP-15. Next base: position 1,264 of record JBOHMF010000014.1, on the reverse strand, counting down.
ATGATCCCGGCAAAGGTGCCCCAGAAGCGGATGCCAAAGAGCGCCTCGGCGGGGATGCCGAGCACGCCGCGCCGGCCAAACACCGACAACAGCGCAATGCCGGCCACCGTGTGCGGCACGGCGAGGGGAACATCGATCAGCGCGGCGAGCGCGCCCTTGCCCGGAAATGTCCCGCGCGCCAGCACATAGGCGAGCGGCACGCCAAACAGAGCGGCGCAGGCGACAGTCAGAAAGGCGGCTTCGAGGCTCAGCGCGATTGCTTCCTCGACCGCCGGCTCGGCTGCGACCCGCAGCAAATCCGCACCCGAGGGCAGCGCCGCGAGACCAAAGAGCGGGATCGCGATAAACGCCAGCAGGATGCCGCCAAAGAGCCAGAAGACCAGCGCCAGCGTGCGCGGCCGGCCGGGTGCCCAGCCGCCAAACGTTCGGTCAAAGGGGGCGGCGGTCACGCCGGCGGCCAGACGGCGGCGAGCGCTTTGAGGCGCGCCGGCATCCGCGCGCGGCCGACCGCATCGGCCGGGGCGAGTGGGGCGAACCCGCTCCGCTTCAGGATCGCCTGTCCCTGCGGCCCGAGCAGCAGGGCGAGATATTTCTCCGCCCACTTTGCCTGCGGCGCGTTCAGCGGGATCGTCGCGGCATAGACGATCGGCGCCCCGTGGACCGCGCCATTTTTTGTGTGCACGACCGCGCTCGCATAGAGCTTTGCCAGTTTGACATCGCCGAGACCGACCGCGGCCGGCAGCGCCAGATAGTGCAGGTGGTGCTGGATCGCGTCGGAACGGTAGATCCCGAGATAGTCGATCTCGCCGAGCTGCAAGGCGGGCAGGAGCGAGGTCTCGGCGTTGCGCATGTTCCGGGGCGGCGCATTCTTCAGGATCTTCGCGGTGAGACCGGGCGCATGATAATAGCGCTCGGCCAGTTGCAGCATGAGGAGGGTCTGATAGCCGGAAGGATCGGTGTCCGGGTTCGACCGGCCGATCTCGACCCCCGGCCGCGCCAGCACCTCGTACCAGTTCTGCGGGGTGATCTCTTTGGCGAATTTGCTGGCGTCGGTATAGGTAAAGGTGATGGCGTTGCGCGCAAACCCGGCGTACCAGTCGGCGTAAGCCTTCTGGCCGGGCTTGCTAAAGAGATATTTCGGGATGACGCGGTAGTCGGCCGAGGCGAACAGGTCGGCCTCCTGGTGCAGGTCGGCGATCCGCAGCGCCAGCGCCACGCTGCCGGCAAAGACCGGGTGGACGGTGACATTCGGATAGGTCTTCTC
>JBOHMF010000013.1:0-23053 GCA_050730055.1 Allostellaceae bacterium | reverse complement strand
GATCAGAAACATGCGCGCCTGCATCGGATCGACCGGCTGCGGGTTCAGCTTCTGTTGCAGAAACATGGTGACGCCCATGATGATCGGCCAGGCGCCGATCATCAGGAGATGCGGCGGCGCGAACGGCAACAGCCCGAACAAATTGACAAACGAGGTCGGGTCAGGGGCCGACAGATCGTGGATCCAGCCAAAGAACGGCGCGTGCCGCATCTCAAGCGTCACGTACAACACCTTGTACAAGGCGTAGAAGACCGGGAGCTGGATAACGATCGGCAGACATCCCGACAGGGGATTGGCGCCGACCCGCTTGTAGAGCGCCATCATCTCCTGCTGCTGGCGGGCCTTGTCATCGGGAAAGCGCTCGCGCAGCTTCTGGACTTCCGGTTGCAACAGCCGCATCCGGCTCATCGCCTTGTACGACTTGTTGGCCAGCGGGAAGAACATCAGCTTGACCATAAAGGTGAACAGGAGGATCGCCACCCCGAAATTGCCGATCGCGTGCTTGAACAGTTGCAAGGTCAGGAAGATCGGTTCCGTCAGAAAGTAGAATTTGCCAAAATCGATCGCCAGGTCGAATTTGGGGATGCCGGCAGCGGTATAGGCGCGCAGCAGGTTCAACTCCTTGGCGCCAGCGAAAAAGCGGGTGCTGCTGGCGGTGGTTGCCGCCGGGGCCAGGGTCACGGCAGGGCCCTCAAATCTCGCTTCGTAGCGACTGGTGCTGCCCGCTTTATTGTGAGCGAAGCGTGCCTCGATCTTCTCGTGCTGCGGCGGGATGAGCGAAGTCAGCCAGTATTTGTCGGTGAAGCCGAGCCAGCCGCCGGTCGAGGTGTAGTTGCGCGGCTCGCCCGGGAGCAGCTTTGCATAGCTGTCGGGGTCGGAGAACCAGCCGCTCGTACCAAATACGTGCCCGGCCAGATAACCGGCAAGGCCGACATGCACATACCAGGTTGACGACCCCGCCAGCTTGCCGGAACGGCTGATGAGACCGTAGGGGGTAAGCGTCACCGGGGTCTTCCCGGTGTTGCGCACGCTGTCCCGGATCGTGAACATGTAGTTGCGATCGACGCTGATCGTTTTTGTAAAGCGGAGACCCGCTGCGTTGTCCCAGGTCAGCACGACCGGATGGGTCGGGGTGAGAGGCTCCTGTGTCGCCGCCTGCCACACCGTGTCGGGACCCGGCACCTTGACGCCCGAGACGCCGGCCGCCCAGCCGAACCGGGCGAGATAAGCGTTCTTTGTCCCGCTCGGGCGCAGCAGCACCACCTCGGGACTCTTCGGGCTGACGGAGACGTGGTAATCGGCCAAGGTCAGATTGTCGAACCGAGCCCCTTGAAGATCGATCGAGCCGTGCAGCCGCGGTGTCCCGATCGCGATCTGCGGTTCGCTGGCGAGCGCGGCGGCGCGTGTCTCAGGCTTGGCTGGGGCGGTCGCGGTGCTCGGCACCCGCGGCGCCGCGGCGGACGGCGGGGGCGCAGCCGGAGCGCTCGTCGTCGGATGGTGGGTCGGCGCGGGCGGCGGTGCAAAGCGCTCATAGACAAACTGGAAGCCGATCAGGATCACGACCGAGATCACGATCGCGATCAAGAGGTTGCGTTGTTCCATTCAGGACCGGGGATCGATTCGCGGTGAAGGGTCAGGATTTGGCCGCCGGCCGGATCGTCAGCCGGGGAAAGGTTTCCGGGACCGGGTCGTAGCCGCTGCCGCCCCACGGATGGCAGCGTGCCAGCCGCCATACCGCCAGCGCGAGGCCGCGCGGCACGCCGTGCCGCCCGATCGCCTCAAAGGCATAATCCGAGCAGGTCGGCAGAAAGCGGCAGGATGGCGGCAGCAGCGGCGAAATCAGCAACTGGTAGGTGCGAATCATGCCTTGCAATGGGAACCTTGCCACCCCCGCCCGATGTCGCCCGATCATGGACTCTCCTTCTCGGCGGTTGCACCCGAGGCGAGCCGAGGGATGCGCCCGAGCCGCCGCAATGCCGTTTCGAGATCGGCGACGAGCGCCGGATAGGGCCGCTCGGCGGTCTCTCGGCGCGCGATCAGCACATAATCCATCCCCGGTCTGGCGCGCTCTGCCAGCACCTCGCCTGCCACCGCCCGCAACCGGCGCTTGGCGCGGTTGCGAATGACCGCGCCGCCCAGCTTTCTGGTCGCGGTGAAGCCGACACGCACCACTCCGCCGGCCGGCCCCGGCGCCGCCTGCACGATCAGACCGGGGGTGGCCGCGCGCAACCGGGCTGCGGCGACCCTGAGAAAATCGGCCCGCCTCTTGAGGATTGCAAGCTTGACACGCACGCCTTGTGCAACCGCGGCTTCCGGCCGCGCCCCGGCCGCCTTATGCGGACAACCGCCGGCGCCCCTTTTTGCGCCGTGCGGCCAGCACGCGCCGCCCGCCGACGCTGGCCATCCGCGCCCGGAACCCGTGACGGCGCTTGCGGACAAGCTGGCTTGGCTGGTAAGTGCGCTTCACGGAACCGTCTCCGCAACGAACTCCGCATCCTGCGGAGGCGGCTGTATAAGAGAGCCTTTCCGGCAAGTCAACGGCGGCTCTCGCCGCACCCTTTTGCGAGGCCGGTCCAAAAACCAGGGGAGTTGCCGCATATGGTCGACAACGCTATGCCCGCGCGCGCCGGCCGCGCCGCCCGCACCCGTGCGCGGCGCCAGCCGGAACCGCTTGTTCCCGGCAGCGATGCGCACAAGTGCGCTTTCTGCCACATGCTGCTCGACACCCACGATCCTTACCGGCCCGCGGTGATCGCCTGGCCGAGGCTCGACCCGGCAACGCGCGCGCGTGTTGTCGGTCTGCCGATCTGGGACATCGCGGTGCAGACCGAAGGCAAGGCGCGGCTGCGCGTCTTGGCCTACGCCGGCACGGTTGCCGATCCCCTCCTGCGCCGCGCCATCGAACTCGACGCGTTCGAGGAAGGCCGCCACAAAGAGGTGCTGGCCAATCTGGTCTCCGCCTATGCGATTGCGCTCGCGCCCGAACCCGAGTATCGGCGCCCGCGCGATCCCGAATGGGCCTTTATGGTCACCGGCTTTAGCGAGTGCATCGACAGCGTCTTTGCCTTTGGGCTGTTCGCGCTGGCCCAGCAATCGGGGTTCTTTCCCCGCGAACTCGTCGACACCTTTGAGCCGATCATGCAGGAGGAGGGCCGACATATCCTGTTTTTTGTTAATTGGGTGGCCTGGCATCGGCGCAATCTTCCGCTGTGGCGGCGCCTGCTGTTCGACGGCAAGATCCTGGCGGTCTGGGCGTTTCTGGCCTGGGAGCGGGTCGGCATCGCCCGCGCCATGCCGGCCGGGGCGGCAGACAACAACTTTACCCTGACCGGCAGCCGGGCCATCGGCGCCGACAGGCTGTCGGCACGAGAGCTGATCAATCTGTGCCTCGCCGAGAACGAGCGCCGCCTTTCCCTTTATGATCCGCGTCTGCTACGGCCGCGCACAGTGCCGCGCCTGTTGCGCTTTATGCGGTTTTGGGTGCGCAAAGAAGCGGTTGCACCGCCACCGTGACCCGCGCCGCCGATCCGCACGACTGCCCCGACGCCGAGCGCCGCGGGCACGCCCCTCTCCGGCGTTCGTCCGGAGCCTCGCTGCGACTGGTTCCGATCCTCGCCGGTCTTGCCGGGCTGGCCATCGCCGCCGGTCTCGTCGCCCATTTCGGCGCCGGAGCGGTCGTCCGCTCGCTGCTTGCCGTGGGCTGGCTGGGTTTTGCCGCCGTCTGCCTGATCCAGCTTGCGCTGATCGCGATCATGGGAATTGCGTGGCGGGCCTTGCTGCCAAATACCTGTGTCTGGGTCCCGATGTGGGGCCGGCTGGTGCGCGACTCGGTCGCCGAGGTGCTGCCACTGTCGCAGGTCGGCGGTTATGTGGCGGGTGCGCGCGCGGTCGTTTTCGCCGGCGTGAGCAGCACCGTCGCGGCGGCGAGCACGATCGTCGATGTCACTCTCGAATTTGTCGCGCAACTCGTCTACACCGCGATCGCATTGTCCCTGCTGATCGATCTGCGGCCCGATGCCGATTTGGCGCTGCCCGCCGGGATCGGTCTCGCCGTCGCAGCGGTGCTCGCCGCGCTGTTTCTGATCGTGCAATGGCACGGCTTTGGCTTGTTTGACCGCCTGGCCCGGGTGCTCGGGCGCGGCTGGGCGGATCGCACCGCCTCGGGCGCGGCTGCTTTGCACCTTGCCCTGGCCGACATCTACGCGCGCAGAACCGGCCTGCTCGTCAGTTCGGCGCTGCATCTCGCCTGCTGGGTCGCCAGCGCGCTCGAAGTCTGGCTGGCCTTGCGCTTTGCCGCCAGCCCCTTGAGCCTGGCCGACGTTCTGGTGATCGAGGGGCTGCTCTACGCGATCCGCACGGCGGCCTTTGCAATCCCGAATGCGATGGGGGTGCAGGAGGCCGGTTACGTCCTGCTCGGTACCATCTTCGGACTGACCCCCGAGATGGCGCTGGCCCTGTCGCTGTTGAAGCGCGCGCGCGACTTCGCCATCGGGCTGCCCGCCCTCGCGGTGTGGCAACTGGTCGAAAGCAACCGCTTCATGCGGCGCATCGCGCGCCGCTGAGGCGGCGGATCAGCGCCGTCCCACAAGCCCCGCCTGCTCGGTGGTGCTTTCGATCCGCGCCGCTTCACGCTCGTAGGCCCGACCGATTTCCTCCAGTTCGTCGAACTGCTCCAGGCTGGCCATCCCCAAAGCCAACCGAAAACAGCGCGCCGCCTGGGCCCGCAAATAGGCCGGTTGCGAAATCCTGGTCCCAAAATCAACCATATCTACCCCCACATCGAGCTAGTCAAACTGAGACCTCGCTCGTTCCTTTCCAGTTATCTAGCGAAGTCTTGCGTTGGTTGCGAGTGACAAAAAATGGTCTGCTAAATTTAATCGAGTATTAATGTTCTGTTAATTCATTTTTTCTGCAAAAATTTTCCTGACATTCCCTGAGAATTCTCGGAGTGAGCCGGGAGCGGAGAAAGTCTAGTCAGCAACGTATTGAGAGGTATTGAATCTCCGCCTCAGGAGCGGCGGTTTACGGGAAGGACGAAATCCTCCCTGTCAGCGGCGTCCGGCGCCGTTACCGTCGGGCGCATAGGCCGGTGAGCGCAGGGATCGCGGGCGACGCGAAAGACCGGGACGGCTGTGGCGGACGGCAGACCGTCGGCGCGGTCCGAATCGCCGGCCAGCGCTTCCGGCCCGGCGCTGCCAAGCCATTGCAAGACCATCTGCCGCCACAGCGAACGCATCGCCTGCTCCCCTGTTCATCTCCCGATCCTGCCTCGGCAAACCGGCGGCAATGTGGCACGGCTGCGATCGCTGCGGCATCGCCCGCCCGCTTCTGCTATGACCGGCGCGTGACGGGATGCGGCGCGGAGGTGGCCGATGGCCTTGTTGTTCCGTTCCTCGGTCGATTCGGCGGCGCGCTGGCGCGGACAACTCGACCGGCTGATGCCGGACCTTGCGGTGCGGGTGTGGCCGGACATCGGGGATCCGGCCGAGATCGACTACGCGCTGGTGTGGCGGCCCGAGCCGGGTCTCCTCGCCTCGCTGCCAAACCTCAAGCTGATCCTGTCGCTGGGGGCGGGGGTCGATCACATCTTTGGCGATCCCGCGCTGCCGCTCCACATCCCGATCGTGCGCCTGATCGACCCCCATCTGACCGATGCGATGAGCGAGTATGTCGCGCTGCAAGTCCTGCGGCTGCATCGCCAGGATCTCAATTATCAGGCTCAGCAGCAGGCGCGCATCTGGCGGGAACGCGATCAGAAGAACGCCGCCGAGCGACCGGTCGGCATTCTCGGTTTTGGCGAGATCGGTCAGGCTGCCGGGCGCCGGCTGCGGGCGCTCGGCTTCCCGGTCACCGGCTGGGGGCGGCGGCAGAGGGTCGTCGCCGGTTTTCCGACCTTTGCCGGTCCCGAGGAATTGCCCCGCCTCCTGGCCGGGAGCGAGATTATGGTCTGCCTCCTGCCGCTCACCGGTGCCACGGAAGGGATTCTCTGCGCCCGCACGTTTGCTCTGCTGCCAAAGGGGGCCGGTCTCGTCAATGCCGGGCGCGGCGGTCATCTCGTCGAGGAGGACCTGATCCCGGCGCTCGCTGCCGGCCAGCTCTCAGGGGCGGCGCTCGATGTCTTTCGCGACGAGCCGCTGCCGCCCGAGCACCCGTTCTGGCGTCATCCGCGGATTGTCGTCACGCCGCACATCGCCGGTATCACCAATCCGCGGACGGCGGCGCCGATCATCGCCGCCGCCATCCGCGATTTTGAGAGCGGGCGAGCGCTCCCAAACCGTGTCGATCCGACCCAGGGATATTGAGCGAGCGCGAGAGGGGCAGAGGCCGTGGCGGATTTCAGACCGCCATCGCCTGCTTCAAACCCGTGTCGATACGGTCGAGAAACTGGTTGGTCGTCAGCCACGGGTGGTCGGGGCCAATCAGGATCGCCAAGTCGCGCGTCATCGCGCCGCCCTCGACGGTGTCGATGCACACCCGTTCCAGGGTGTCGGCAAAGCGCACCACTTGGGGCGTGTTGTCAAAGGTGCCGCGATAGCGCAGCCCGCGCGCCCAGGCAAAGATCGAGGCGATCGGGTTGGTCGAGGTCTCCTTGCCCTGCTGGTGCAGGCGGTAGTGCCGGGTCACGGTGCCGTGCGCCGCCTCGGCCTCGACCGTTCTGCCGTCGGGGGTCAGCAGCACCGAGGTCATCAGACCGAGAGAGCCAAAGCCCTGCGCCAACTGGTCGGATTGCACATCGCCGTCATAATTCTTGCAGGCCCAGACAAACCCGCCGTTCCATTTGAGCGCCAGCGCCACCATGTCGTCGATCAGCCGGTGCTCATAGGTCAATCCCCGCTCCTTGAACGGGGCCGCGAATTCGCCGTCAAACACCTCCTGGAACAGGTCCTTGAAGCGCCCGTCATAAGCCTTGAGGATGGTGTTCTTGGTCGAAAGATAGACCGGCCAACCGCGCTGCAATCCATAATTGAAGCAGGAATGGGCAAAGCCGCGGATCGACTCGTCGAGATTGTACATGCCGAGCGCGACCCCGCCCCCCGGGAAATCAAACACATCGCGGGTGATCGGCGCTCCGCCGTCGGCCGGGGTGAAGGTAATGGTCAACCGTCCCTTGCCCGGCACGACAAAATCGGAAGCGGCGTACTGGTCGGCATAGGCGTGGCGGCCGATGACGATAGGCTTGGTCCAGTTGGGGATCAGCCGCGGCACGTTCTGACACACGATCGGCTCGCGAAAGATCGTCCCGCCGATGATGTTGCGTAATGTGCCGTTGGGCGATCGATACATCCGCTTCAGGTTGAATTCCTTGACCCGCGCCTCGTCGGGCGTGATCCCGGCGCACTTGACCCCGACACGCCAGCGCTTGATCGCCTCGGCTGCCTCGACCGTGATCTTGTCGTCGGTCTCATCCCGTTTTTCCATGCCGAGGTCGTAGTATTTGACGTCAATGTCGAGATAAGGAAGGATCAGTTTGTCCTTGATGAACCGCCACATGATCCGGGCCATCTCATCACCGTCGAGTTCGACGATCGGCTGAGCCACCTTGATCTTTGCCATTGATGCCCACCCTCTGATACGGTCCGGGAACGGCGCCGGCTGCGCGCTGTGCGGGGCGAACATAAAGAGCGCGGCGCAGCGAGGCAAGCGCGGGTGCGCCTTTTGACACCCCCACCCCCTTCCGGCTATCGCAGCGCAACAAGTTGTTCACAGCCGCAAAAGCGAGCGCCGGGGCGCCTTGGCTGCCCCTTATCCACCGGAATGTTACGGTTCATTTACACCCTTTGCCGAGGGTTTACCAAACCTCAGAAATATCTTCTTTATATTTCAATGGCTTACCGATTAGCCCTTTTTTTAGGCAATCTTGTGAAACGATTTGGAACATTGGGCCGGCAACGCGATTGTCGCAGCTTTTCCACAACCTTATCCCCAAGTCTCATGCATATCGCCGGACTTCGGTCATTTCCCTTGCTGCTTCAACCGCTTGCCGAGGCCCACCCGGTCATGGCCGAGGGGTGGCGGGGGCGGGTTGCGACACCGGCGTCTCGGTCAGCGCCGCCCTCACTACCGCGACGGTCGGGACGACGCGCGCGAGAGCGCATATCGGCCGCACGCCATTCCTGGTTTCGCACGAGTCCAGGATGGTGATTGCACAGCGCAGGGGAGGCTCTTATTCTCACCCTCTCGGTACAGCAACAGTGCGGGAGAAGCGATGCGGCGCGGCATTCTCTTCGGCCTCTGCCTCTTGCTGTCGCTGGGGGTCGCCGCCTTTCTGCTGATCCCGCGCGGCGCCGACCGGAAGAGCACGCCGCCACGGGTAGTTGCGGCCCGCTCGCCGTGGCCCGCCGTCGCTCCGAGAACTCCCGCAAAGCCGCCCGCGCCCTTGACGCCGCGCTTTGACATTGTCACCGTCGCACCGGACGGCAGCGCGGTCATCGCCGGGCGCGCCGCGCCGGGGGCCCGCGTCCAGGTCTTTGACGGCGGCCGGAAGCTCGGCGAGGTCACCGCCGACCGGCGCGGCGAATGGGTTCTGGTCCCCGATCGGCCGCTTCCCGCCGGCAAAGGGCGGCTGAGCCTGCGCGCGGCGACGGGCCACGGCCTCGTCGTCGCCTCGGCCGAGGCGGTGGCCGTCACCGTCCCGCAGACCGCTCGCCCCAGCCCACCGGCGCCGCCTATCCTGGCTCGCGCCGCACCACCGCTGGCCGGAGGTGCCGCGCTCGCGCACACCTATGTCGTGCAGCGCGGCAACAGCCTGTGGCAGATCGCCCGCCACGTCTTTGGCGCCGGCATCCGCTATCTGGCGATCTATTCGGCCAATGTCGGGAAGATCCACAACCCCGACCTGATCTATCCGGGACAGGTCTTCAAACTGCCGAAATCGTGACCGGCACGGCATAAAGCTCGGGCGGCAGGTCCGGCGCGCGGCGCCCGCGCGCGTGCAGATAGGATTGCCAGAACAGGCAGCTCGCCACCGAGCGCCACGGCTGCCACGCTTCGCCCCGCTGGCGCAGGTCTTCCTCGCCAACCCGCCCGCCGAGGCCGAGGCGCTCGCCGACCGCGATCTGCAACCCGAGATCGGCGGCGGGCCAGATATCCGTCCGCCCCAGCGCAAAGAGCATATAGACCTCGGCGCTCCACCGGCCGATGCCGCGGATCGCGCGCAAGGCGGCAAAGGCTGCCGCGTCGTCGGCCGCAGCGAGTTGCGTGAAATCGAAGGCGCCGCCGGCGACCATCTCGGCAAAGCGCCGCGCATACCCCCGCTTTTGCCGGCTGAAGCCGCACAGGCCGAGCGTCGCGTCATCGAGTTCGAGAAACCGCTCCGGCGACAGCGGTTGGCAGAACCCCGAAAGCCGCCGGAACATCGCCGCCGCCGCGTCGATCGAGACCTGCTGTTCGAGGATGATGTGGAGGACCGTGGTAAAGCCGTTGCGCCGACGGCGAAAGCGCGGCGGTCCGGCCTCCGCCAGGATGGCGGCAAAGACCGGCTCGGCGGCGAGCGCCGCGAGCCCCTCGGCGAGGCGCTCCGGCGCGTAAGGCCCGGGTTCAGGCGCCGACAAGGCCGAACTGCGGGCTCGACGGCTCGGCAAAGCGCCGCCTTGGGATGCGCCCGGCGAGCCGCGCCAAGCGCCCGGCCTCGACCGCGGCGCGCATCGCCGCCGCCATGCGCCGCGGATCGTGCGATTTGGCGATCGCCGTGCACACCAGTACCGCGGCGCAGCCCAGTTCCATCGCCAGCGTCGCGTCCGAGGCCGTGCCGATCCCGGCGTCGAGCACGACCGGGACCGGGCTGCGCGAACAGATCAGTTCGATCGCCGCCGGATTGGCAAGGCCCATCCCTGAGCCGATCAGCGAACCCAGCGGCATCACCGCGGCACAGCCGACATCGGCGAGCTTCTGGCAGGCGACCGGATCGTCATTGCAATAGGGCAGCACGACAAACCCCAGACGCACCAGTTCGTCGGCCGCGGTGACGAGCTGTTCGACATCGGGATAAAGCAGCTCGCGGTCGCCGATCAATTCGAGCTTGATCCAGTTGGTGTCGAGGGCCTCGCGCGCCAGTTCGGCGGTCAGCACCGCGTCGCGCACGGTCGCGCAGCCGGCCGTGTTCGGCAGGATGCGATAGCGGTCGCCGAGCAGATCGACAAGGCTCTCGGCATAGCCTTCGAGACTGATCCGCCGGATCGACGCGGTGACCAGTTCGGCGCCGCTGGCGGCGAGGCTGTCGAGCATGACCTGCTGGTTTGGATAGCCGGCGGTGCCGGCGATGAGCCGCGAGTTCAGGGTGGTGCCGGCGATTACAAACGGGTCGGTCATCGGAGGGTATCCCAAGGTTGGCATCAGCCGCCCTGCAAGGGGCGGACGATCTCGACATCGTCGCCCGCAGACAGCGCCGCCGCCGCCCATTCGGCGCGCCGCACCACCGCGCCGTTGACGGCGACAGCGAGAAAACGGGCGCGCGTGTCGATGCCGCGCGCGGCGAGCAGTTCGGCGACGGTGCGCGCCGGCACCTCTGCTTCGGCGCCGTTGATCTTGAGGCGGATCATCGCGCTCCGGCCGCCGCGGCGCGCGGCCGCGCAAAACGTTCCGGCGCGAAGGGAAGCAACAGTTCGGGCAGACGCCCGCTGAGGACATAGGTGCTGACCGTTGCCGCGGTCACCGGCGTCAACAGGATGCCGTTGCGGTGATGGCCGGTGGCGATGACAAGACCGTCGAGACCGGCGGGTCCGAGCATCGGCGCATCGTCGCGCGAACCCGGACGAAAGCCGACCCAGGTTTCGGCCACCGGCAACTCCTCGATCGCCGGCATCGCGCGCCACGCGCCATCGAGCAGCGCCAGGAGACCGCCGGCCGTGAGGCTGTCGTCAAAGCCGCGCTCCTCGACCGTGCCGCCGACAATCAGGCGGCCGTCGCGGCGCGGCACCAGATAGGCCTTGGGCGCCCAGATCACATGGCGCACGAGCGGCGCCGCCGGGTCCATGCGCAGAGCCAGCATCTGACCCTTGATCGGCCGCACCGGCGGCACAAAGGCAGGAGGGACGCCGCCGATCTCGCGCGACCAGGCGCCGGCGGCCAGGATGACGATATCGGCCGCCGCAAAACCCGCCGCGGTGACGACACCGCTGGCGCGGGCGCCGGTGGTCGCGATTTCGCGCACCGGGCAGTGCTCGTGCACCGTCCCGTCCGCGCGCGTCACGGCGGCGGAGAGCGCAGCAGCGACGAGGCGGTTGTCGACCTGGTGATCGCGCGGGCTGGCGACGGCGGCGACAAGGCCCGGCCGCAGATGCGGTTCGCGCCGGCGCGCCTCGGCCCCCGACAGCCATTCGAGCTCGAGGCCCAGGGACATCTGGAACTCATAGTGATGGCGCAGTTGCTGGGCGTCGTCGCGGGTGAGGGCGATGGCCAGCGTGCCCTCGCCGCGGTAGCCGACGGGAAGACCGGAGGCGGCTTCCAACTCGTCCGCAAAATCGGGCCAGCGGCGCTGGCTGTCGAGGGTCAGCGCGAGGAGCGACTCCTCGCCCGGCTCCGCCTCGATCGCGGCGGCCAGCATCCCCGCCGCGGCCCAGCTTGCGCCGCGCCCGGCGGGGCCGCGGTCAAAGACATCGACCCGGCAACCGGCCTGCGCCAGCCGCCAGGCGATGCCGAGACCGATCACCCCGGCGCCGATCACGACGGTTTTTGGACGGGACGGCAAAACGACGGGTGACGCGGTAATTGCGGACTCCCTTCGCCGGGCACGCCCGGCCAGGTTCAGTGGGTCTGATCTCAGCCGCCGCGGCCGCGCCTCGTAGGCACCCCCGGGCAGCACCCCAGCCTCGCGTCAATGTCGGACCATGCCCGCAGCGATGCAAGGATTTTCTGCGCCGGACCCGGTGCGAATCAGCCATGCCGGAAGGGATGATCGCCCGTCCGCCGGCGGCTGCGGCCCGACAGAAATGGCGCATGCCGCCCCTCTTCGCCTATGATGGGGTGCGATCGCCTGTCCCGCCCCGGAGGAGCACGCCATGAACAAGGTCTATCCCGACACCCGGGCCGCTCTTGCCGGTCTCCTGCGGGACGACATGACGATCATGTCCGGCGGGTTTGGCCTGTGCGGCATCCCCGAGCAACTGATCGCCACGATCCGCGAGTCCGGCGTCAAGGGCTTGACGGTGATCTCGAACAATGCCGGGATCGACGGCGCCGGTCTTGGCGTGCTGTTGGAAGGGCGGCAGATCCGCAAGATGATCTCGTCCTATGTCGGGGAGAACAAGCTGTTTGAGCAGCTCTATCTCAAAGGCGAACTCGAACTCGAATTCAATCCGCAGGGCACCTTGGCCGAACGCATCCGCGCTGGCGGCGCCGGCATCCCCGCCTTTTTCACCCGCACCGGGGTCGGTACGCTGGTCGCCGAGGGCAAGGAAACCCGCGAGTTTGACGGCGAGACCTATCTGATGGAGCGCGGCCTTGTCGCCGATCTTGCGGTCATTCACGCCTGGACGGGCGATGGCGAGGGCAATCTCGTCTATCGCAAGACCGCCCGCAACTTCAACCCGATCATGGCGACGGCGGCGCGCGTCACGGTGGCCGAGGTCGAGCGCCTGGTCGCCCCGGGCACGATCGAGCCCGACCACATCCATACCCCCGGCATCTTTGTCCAGCGCCTTGTCAATCCGCCGTCCTTTGAGAAGCGCATCGAGCAGCGCACCGTGCGCCAGCGCGCTTGAGCGGCGACCACTCTACAGGAGTTACGCATATGCCCTGGTCACGCGAGGAGATGGCGCGCCGCGCTGCGGCCGAACTCAGGGACGGCTTTTACGTCAATCTCGGCATCGGCATCCCGACCCTCGTTTCCAACTTCATCCCGCCCGGCATCACCGTCCAACTCCAGAGCGAGAACGGGATGCTGGGGATGGGACCGTTTCCGTTGGCCGGCGAGGAGGACCCCGATCTGATCAACGCCGGCAAGCAGACGATTACCGAACTGCCGACGACGAGCTATTTTGACAGCGCGGGCTCCTTTGGGATGATCCGCGGCGGGCACATCGACCTGTCGATCCTCGGCGCGATGCAGGTGTCCGAGCGCGGCGATCTGGCGAACTGGATGATCCCCGGCCGCATGGTCAAGGGCATGGGCGGGGCGATGGACCTCGTCGCCGGGGTCAAGCGCGTCATCATCCTGATGGAGCACACCGCCCGCGGCGAGCCAAAGCTGCTGCGCCGCTGCACCCTGCCGCTGACCGGGGCGGGCGTCGTTGATCTGGTGATCACCGATCTCGGCGTCTTTGCCATCGATCAGAGCGGGATGACCCTGACCGAGACGGCTCCCGGCGTGGCGCTCGACGAGCTCCGGCAGAAGACCGGGGCGTCCTATCGCCTCAAACCCGGTCTTGGCTGAAGCGGGCGGGAGCTGCACGGAAAATGGACTGAAAATGGAAGGAGCCGGCGGCGCCGGCTCCTTCGGAAAGGCTGAACGTTCTTGTCCGCGCATAACCGGCGGTAGGAAAAGCCTAGCCCTTTCGGGTGAGAAGTGCAAGCGCTTTATCGACCCGTGCCCCGCACCCGCCATCGTCGCGATCACCGCGGCGGGGAGGATGCCGTGCCTATCGCCCCGCCTATCGCCCCGCCTATCGCCCCCTGGCGGATGACCTCGCACCCTCCCATCTCAACACCGCTTTTCGTGCCACCCGATCCGCTCCCGAGGAATCCCCCGTGCCGTCTTCCGCGCGCGATCTGCGGCTCGACTTTTTTCGCGGCCTCGCCCTGATCTTCATCTTTGTCGATCATATTCCGGGCAATGTCCTCAGCCACTTCACGCTGCAAGCGTTCCAGTTTTGCGATGCGGCCGAGGTGTTCTTCTTCATCTCGGGGTTCACCGCCGCCCTCGTCTACGGCCGCGTCCTCGCCACCCAGGGAAAGCTGCGCGCCACCGCCCAGGTGTGGCGGCGGGCCTGGCAGCTTTATGTCGCCCACGTCTTTCTCTTCATGCTGTTCATGGCGGAGGTCTCCTATACCGTCACCACCTTCAACAACCCGATGTACGCCGAGGAGATCCGGGCGGCGAGCTTTTTGCAGGAGCCGTACATCGCGATTGTCAAGGCGCTCCTGTTGCAGTTTCAGCCGGCCTTTCTCGACATCCTGCCGCTCTACATCGTGCTGCTGCTGGCGTTTCCGGCGATCCTTCTGGGGCTGCGGCGGAGTCCGCTGCTGGTTCTGGTGCCGTCTCTGCTGCTCTATCTGGCGGTCCAGGTCCTGGATCTGTCGGTGCCGGCTTACCCCCCGGGTCGGACGTGGTATTTCAACCCGCTCGCCTGGCAATTCGTGTTTGCGGTCGGGGCGGTGCTGGGGCATGAGGCGGTCAGCGGGCGGCGCTGGCGCCGGCTTGGCCGCGCGCTGCTGCCGCTCGCCATCGCCGTCCTGGCGGTCGGTCTGGTGATCCGTCTGAGCTGGAGCCTGCACAACGCCTGGGACGGGATACCGGCGCTTTTTGTCGGAGAGTTGTGGCCGGTCGACAAGAACAATCTCGCCCCGATCCGGGTCGCCTCGTTTTTTGCCCTCGCCGTGCTGGTGGCCGCTCTGGTGCGCCCGCAGGCCGCCTGGCTGCAAACAAGACCGGCGCAGCCGTTGCTGTCGTGCGGCCGGCACTCGCTGGAAATCTTCTGCCTCGGCATCCTGTTGTCGGCGCTCGCCCATATCGTTCTGTCGGAGTCCGGCGGCGGGACCGGGATGCAGCTCGCGGTCAATCTGGCCGGCATTCTCGCGATGGTTCTGACCGCAGCGATGATGGATTGGTACAGGAACACGGGTCGCACCCCGGCGCTCGCCCGCGCTCAGGCCGAACCGAGTCCCGGGGCCGGCGCGTGAGACGGCGATGAGCCTCCCGCGCCGGCTGCCGATTGCGGCTTTCGTCGTCGTGGCCGTGCTCGGATCGGCCGCCGTGCGGGCGCCGCCCGCCGCTGGCGCGGATGCACCCGCGGACTGCCCCGCGCCCGCCGGGCTGATGCAGGACACGGCAAAGCTGCCGCATCTGCGGGCACGTCTCGCGGCGCGCCAGCCGATCGAGATCGTCGCGATCGGCGGCGCCTCGACTGCCGGAAAAGCCGCCGGCTCGCCTGATCTCGCCTACCCGCGGCGGTTGCAGGAGGCGCTCGCGCGCTTTTACCCCGGACTGACCATTACCGTCGTCAACAAGGGCGTACCGCGGCAATCCGCGGCGGAGATGCTGGCGCGCTTTCCGCGCGATGTCCTGACCCTGCATCCGGTGCTGGTAATCTGGGAAGTCGGCATCGCCGACGCCGTCCGCGGCACCGAAACCGACGATTTTGCCGCGGCGCTGGAGACCGGCATCGCGCGGCTGAAGGTGCGCGGGATCGACGTCATCCTGATGGATATGCAATTCTCGCGCGACGTGGCCGCGATCATCGACTTTAACAGTTATCTGCAGGCGTTGCGGCGGGTCGCCGAGATCGAGGATGTCGCCGTGTTTCCCCGGTTTGAGATCATGCGCAGCTGGAGCGAGGAGGGCGTGTTTCACTTCGACGGCGTCGCGCCGGGCGAACGCGCGCGTCTCGCGTCTCGCGTCTATCGCTGCCTTGGCGAGGCGCTGGCCAAAATGATCCGGCGGGCGGTCCGATGATCGGGCGCGGCGGGATCGGGGGACTGGTCGCCGTGTTGGTCGCAGCGCTGGCGGCAAGCGGCCCCGCCGCGGCGCAGGCGTCGAATTGCGCCACGCCGCCAGCGCTGGCCGCGCTCGGTGCCCAGCTCGCGCACACGGCGGCGCGGCTTGGCGCAGGTAGCGTCTTGCGTATCGTCGCCATGGGGTCCTCCTCAACCGCCGGGTTTGGCGCGAGTTCCGCTGAGATGAACTACCCGGACCGCCTCCAGCAGGATCTCGCCCGCCGCTTTCCCGGGATCGCGGTGGTGGTCCTCAATCGCGGGATCGGCGGCCAGGATGTCGGTGAGGAGTTGGCGCGACTCGGCCGCGACGTGATCGCCGCACATCCCGATCTCGTCATCTGGCAACTCGGCACCAATGCGGTCCTGCGCCGCGACGATTTTGCCGCCGACGCGGCGATGACCCGGTACGGGGTCGCGGAGGTGAAGAAGAGCGGCAGCGACGTTGTGCTGATGGATCTGCAATATGCGCCGCGCGTTCTCGCCCGCCCCTCTTATCGCAAGATGGAGCGGCTGATTGCCGATACCGCCCGCGACCTGCGCGTCGGCCTGTTCCGCCGCTTTGCCATCATGGCCCGCTGGGCCGAGACGGATCAGCTCGCCCCAAGGGCGATGATCGCCCCGGATGGTCTGCACATGACCGATGCCAGCTATGGCTGCCTCGCCGCGACCCTGGCGGAAACGATCGCCTGGAATGCCTGGCGGCAGACGCCGCGCGCTCCTCTCCCATCTCACGGTGCGCTCGCCCGGCGTTCTGCCGCGCGGCGCTGAGGCGCCCCCGATTCGGTCGCCGGCGTCCCGCAGCGGGCCGTGGGAGCGCTGCGGCAGAACGCCGCGCGGGTGATCGAATCGCAACCACCATGCGTTGGCCCCTTTTGGGGCGCAGTCCGGGAAGCTGAACGACGCTGTAGGGATGTCATGGAAGTTTGCCTGAGCGAGCATATATTGCTAGCATGAGATTGGGTTTCCACCATATGTGGATCGGATTTTGCGAAACAGTCGATCACATATGATCTGTTTCAAGTCTACCATGACAAGTCCGGGATGGTTGATGATCATTTCTTAGCCACAAAGTGTCGGCATAGTGCTTGCGTTAACCTTTTTGGCGTACACTTTGCGGTCCGGTGGGGGATACCGGTCGCGGCGACGGGGGTTAGCGCCTTTGCGCGAGCCGTCGGTGGCGCGGAGACAACGCCTGTGCGGCGGGGGGTGAGAATTTTTTGCGGTGATTGGTTGTTTGCTCGATGGATGACGCAGAGACGCGGGGTTGGTCGCGGGCGTCGGATGAGGTGAGGAAATGCGATTCGACGATGGGATCTTTGGGATCTACTCGCGGATGTATGAGAATCGGCGAGAGGTCGAGTACTCCCTTGAAGAGTATCTCGGGAAATGCTCGGACGATTCGAGCTTTTATGCCAGCGCCGCCGAGCGCATGCTGACCGCGATCGGCGAGCCGCAGATGATCGATACGAGCCAGGACCCGAGGCTTGGCCGCATCTTTATGAACCGCACGATCAAGGTCTATTCCGAGTTCTCGGACTTCTTTGGCATGGAGGAGACGATCGAACGCATCGTCGGGTTCTTCCGCCATGCCGCGCAGGGGCTCGAGGAGCGCAAACAGATCCTCTATCTCCTGGGGCCGGTCGGCGGCGGCAAGTCGTCGCTCGCCGAGCGCCTGAAGCAATTGATGGAAAAGGAGCCGATCTATGCCTTGAAGGCCGGCAACGATGTCAGCCCGGTGTTCGAGAACCCTCTCGGGCTGTTTGATCCAGTGATGTTTGGCGAGGAACTGGAAAGCCGCTACGGCGTTCCGCGGCGCCGGCTGACCGGTACGCTCTCGCCCTGGGGGGTGAAGCGGCTTGAGGAGTTTGGCGGCGACATCACCAAGTTCACGGTCGCGCGCCTGCAGCCCTCGCGTCTCAAGCAGATCTGCATCGCCAAGACCGAACCCGGCGACGAGAACAACCAGGACATCTCCAGTCTCGTCGGCAAGGTCGATATCAGAAAGCTCGAATTCTTCAGCCAGAATGATCCTGACGCCTACTCCTTCTCGGGCGGTCTCAACCGCACGACCCAGGGGCTGATGGAATTTGTCGAGATGTTCAAGGCCCCGATCAAGATGCTGCACCCGCTCTTGACCGCGACGCAGGAGGGCAACTACGTCGGCTCGGAGAACATCGGCGGCCTCCCCTATCAGGGGATCATCCTCGCCCACTCCAACGAGGCGGAATGGCAGAGCTTCAAAAGCAACAAGAACAACGAGGCCTTTATCGACCGCATTTCCGTGATCAAGGTGCCGTACTGCCTGCGCTCCACCGAGGAACGCAAGATCTATGAAAAGCTGTTGCAGAACAGCGAACTGTCGAATGCGGCCTGCGCCCCGTCAACGCTCGACATCCTGGCGCGCTTTAGCGTTCTGTCGCGAGTAAAACTGCACGAGAACTCCAACCTCTATTCGAAAATGCGGGTCTATGACGGGGAAAGCCTGAAAGATACCGACCCGCGCGCCAAATCGGCCCAGGAGTATCGCGACGCCGCCGGTGTTGACGAGGGCATGGAAGGCATCTCGACCCGCTTCTCGTTCAAGGTGCTGTCCAGCACCTTCAACTTTGATACCCAGGAGATCGCCGCCGATCCCGTCCATCTGATGTACGTGCTCGAACAGGCGATCTGGCGCGAGCAGTTCCCGGACGATCAGGAGAAGAGGTATCTTAACTATATCAAGGCCGAGCTGGCCCCGCGCTATGCCGAGTTCATCGGCAACGAGATCCAGAAGGCCTATCTCGAATCCTATTCGGATTACGGGCAGAACCTGTTTGACCGCTATGTCGCCTATGCCGACGCCTGGATCGAGGATCAGGACTACAAGGACCCCGATACCGGCCAGTTGATGAACCGCGAGCTGCTGAACCAGGAGTTGTCAAAGATCGAAAAGCCGGCCGGCATCGCCAATCCGAAGGACTTCCGCAACGAGGTCGTCAAGTTCGCGCTGCGCTCGCGCGCCGGCCACGGCGGCCGTAACCCGTCCTGGACCTCCTATGAGAAATTGCGCGAGGTCATCGAGCGGCGCATGTTCTCCCAGGTCGAGGATCTGTTGCCGGTGATCAGCTTTGGCAGCAAGAAGGACTCCGAGACCGAGAAGAAGCACGCCGACTTTATGGAGCGGATGGTCGAGCGCGGCTATACTGAGCGGCAGGTCCGCCGGCTGGTCGAGTGGTACATGCGGGTCAACAAGGCCGGCTAGCGGCTTGCCGCTCCGGTCGGGAAGGAACCGATGAATATCGTCGATCGCCGCCCCAACCCCAAGGGCAAGAGCCTCAGCAACCGGCAGCGTTTCCTGTCGCGGGCCCGCGCCGAGATCAAATCGGCCGTGCAGGACGCCCTCAAAAAGCGCAAGGTCGCCGATGTCGAGCATGGCGAAAAGGTCGCCATTCCGACCCGCGGCATTGTCGAGCCGGTGTTTCACCACAGCCGGCGCACCGGGCGCAGCGAGCACATTGTCCCCGGCAACAAGGAGTATGTGCGCGGCGATGAGATCCCGCGCCCCTCCGGCGGCGGCGAGGGCCGCGGTTCGGAAGGCAGCCCCGACGGCTCGGGCGAGGACGCCTTTGAGTTCACCTTGTCCAGGGACGAGTTCCTCGACATGTTTTTTGAGGACCTCGAACTGCCCGATCTGGTCAAGAAGAGCCTCAAGGAGACCGTCGCCCACGACCTCCAGCGCGCCGGCTATACCGTCACCGGCAGCCCGGCCAATCTCTCGATCCGGCGCACGATGCGCAACAGCATGGCCCGGCGCATCTCGCTGCGCCGCCCGAAGCAGTGGGAGATCGAGGCGCTCAGGGACGAGGTCGAAAAGGCGCACGCGCGCGGCGCCGAGGAAGAGGCCGACCGGCTCGCCCGCGAATTGGAGCGCCTCGAGCGGCGCAGCAAGATCATCCCTTATATCGATCCGTTGGATGTGCGCTATAACCGCTTTGAGCGGGTGCCGCGCCCCAACACCGAAGCCGTCATGTTCTGCCTGATGGACGTGTCAGGGTCGATGACCGAGGCAATGAAGGACCTCGCCAAGCGCTTCTTCATGCTGCTGCACGTCTTTCTGATCCGCCGCTACCGCCACGTCGATGTCGTCTTTATCCGCCACACCTCGACGGCGGAGGAGGTGGACGAAGAGACGTTTTTCTACAGCCGCGAAACCGGCGGCACCGTGGTCTCGACGGCGCTCGAAAAGATGCTTGAGATCGCCCGCGCCCGCTATCCGACCGACCGCTGGAACATCTATGCGGCGCAGGCCTCAGACGGCGACAATTACGGCGCCGATTCAAGCCGCTGCGTGTCGCTCCTGGGCGGCGAGGTGCTGCCGATCTGCCAGTATTTTGCCTATGTCGAGGTCGGCGACGGCATGGGCGGCAGCCTCTCGGGGCTGGCGCGCGACAGCGACCTGTGGCGCGCCTACAGCGAAGTGGGGCCGATGCACCCGCATTTCGCGATGCGCCGGGTCAGCGATCCCTCGCAGATCTTCTCGGTGTTCCACGAACTCTTTGCCAAGGGGGGCGTGCGTGCCTGAGTCTTATTCCCCGCCGCTGGCCCGGCTCGACGCCGCGGCGCCGCTCTATACCGGCTCAAACTGGGATTTTGGCGGATTGCAGCGCGTCTATGGCGCGATCGAGAAGATCGCCCTCGACGAACTCGGTCTCGATGTCTACCCGGTGCAGATCGAGGTCATCACCTCGGAGCAGATGCTCGACGCCTATGCCTCGGTCGGGCTGCCGCTGATGTACCGGCACTGGAGCTTTGGCAAGCGTTTCGCCTTTCACGAGACGCTCTACCGCCGCGGCCTGCAGGGTCTCGCCTACGAGATCGTCATCAATTCCAATCCCTGCATCTGCTACATCATGGAAGAGAATTCCATGACCATGCAGACCCTGGTCATCGCCCACGCCGCCTTTGGCCACAATCACTTCTTCAAGAACAACTACCTGTTCCGGCAGTGGACGGACGCCAACGGGATTCTCGATTATCTGAGCTTTGCCCGCGACTATGTCGCCAAATGCGAGGAACGCTATGGGGTCGAGGCGGTCGAGCGCGTGCTCGACGCCGCCCATGCGCTCCGCGACCACGGCGTCAACCGCTACGCCCATCGCTCAAAGCTGAGCCTCGCCGAGGAGCGGCGCCGCGCCGAGGAATGGCGCGCCCATGAGGAAGCGACCTACAACGATCTGTGGCGCACCGTGCCCGGCTCCGAGCGCGGCCACAACGATCCCGACGCCGAGGAAACCCGGCTCAAGGAATTGAAGCGGCAACTCGGTCTGCCCGAGGAGAACCTCCTTTATCTGATCGAAAAGCGCGGCCCCAAGCTCGACGACTGGCAGCGCGAACTGATCCGCATCGTCCGCCTGATCTCCCAGTATTTCTATCCGCAAAAGCAGACCCAGATGATGAACGAGGGCTGCGCCACCTTCACCCATTACGAGATCATGCGGCGCCTGCACGACAAGGGGCTGATCACCGAAGGGGCGATGCTCGAATTCCTCCATTCGCATTCGAGCGTCGTCGCGCAGCCCGATTTTGACGATCCGCGGTTCAGTGGCATCAATCCCTACGCGCTCGGCTTTGCGATGATGAGCGACATCCATCGCATCTGCACCGAGCCAAAGGCGGAGGACCGTGAACTGTTTCCCGACATCGCCGGGAATGGCGATCCGTGGGGCGTCTTGCGTCACGCCTGGGCCAACTATCGCGACGAGAGCTTTGTGCTGCAGTATTTGAGCCCGGCGGTGATCCGGCGCTTCCGCATGTTCCATGTGTCGGACGACAGCAGCAAGCCGGCGCTCAAGGTCGAAGCGATCCACGACGAGCTCGGCTATCGCCGCATCAGGAGCGCCTTGTCGCGCCATTACGATCTGTCGCGGCGCGAACCCGACATCCAGGTCGTCGATGTCGATCTGCGCGGCGACCGCTGCCTGGTTCTGGCGCATTACGTCCACGACGGCGTCCTCCTGGAGGAAAAGACCTGCCGGGCCGTGCTGCGCTACGCCGCGACGCTGTGGGGCTATTCGGTCAAGCTCCTGGAAATCGAGGCGGCGACCGACAAGACGCTGAAAGCCTACGAGGTCGGCCAGCCGAGCTGAGCCGATCAGCCTCATTTCTGTCGCCCCGGCGCAAGCCGGGGTCCAACTTTCCGCGACACGGACCCCTCGGGTCGGTATGGTGTCGCCCATGCTTGAAAGGTCCCGGATAGGGAGGAATGGGTCCCGTCCCGCGCCGGGACGACGGCGGACCCTCTATCCCAGCCTTGACCTCGCTCTTTTCCCACCCTCTGCCCGGGCCGGATGAGGAGAGAGGCTTGAACCCATGATCGTTCTCGGCATCGAAACGAGCTGCGACGAGACCGCCGTGGCGGTCGTCGCCGACGCGCCCTTGGGTCCGGTCATCCGCGCCAACCTCGTTCAGGCGCAGCAGCAGGAGCACGCGCCCTATGGCGGCGTCGTGCCGGAGATCGCGGCGCGCGCCCATCTCGATCATCTTGACGCGCTGGTGGCAGGCGCCCTCGCCAAAGCCGATCTTTCCCTGGCCGGGATCGACGCGATCGCCGCCGCCGCCGGACCCGGTCTCATCGGCGGGCTGATCGTCGGCACGATGCTGGCCAAGGGGATCGCCTGGGCGGCGCAGAAGCCGTTTCTCGCGATCAACCATCTCGAAGCCCATGCGCTCAGCGTGCGCCTCGTCGCGCCAGTCGCCTTCCCCTATCTGCTGCTGCTGGTCTCCGGGGGGCATTGCCAATTGCTCTCTGTCGCCGGGGTCGGCCGCTACCGGCGGCTCGGCACGACGCTCGACGACGCCGCCGGTGAAGCCTTTGACAAGGCGGCAAAGCTCCTGGGCCTCCCTTATCCTGGCGGGCCCGCGATCGAACGGGAAGCGCGCGGGGGCGATCCCGCACGCTTTGCGTTGCCGCGCCCGATGAAGGGCCGGCCGGGGTGCGATTTCTCGTTCTCCGGTCTCAAGACCGCGGTGCGCCATCTCGTCGCCGCGCGCGGCGCACTCGACGCGCGGGACCGCGCCGATCTCGCCGCGGCGGTCGAGCGGGCGATCTGCGATGCGCTCATTGATCGCACCGCCAACGCCGTCGCCTGGCTGCGCCGGCGTCAGCCGGAAGCAAAAGCCCTGGTCGCTGCCGGCGGTGTTGCCGCCAATGCCGGTCTGCGCCATCGGCTGGCGGCGCTGGCTGACGCGTCCGGCCTCGACTTTGTCGCGCCGCCGCCGGCGCTGTGCACCGACAACGGCGCGATGATCGCCTGGGCCGGGGTCGAACGGCTGCGCCTCGGCCTCGTCGATGGTCTTGACGCGCCGCCGCGGCCGCGCTGGCCGCTCGATCCGGCGGCGAGCGTCGGGCGGTGAGACGGCTGGCGAT
>JBOHMF010000012.1:0-23485 GCA_050730055.1 Allostellaceae bacterium | reverse complement strand
CATGAAGATCGTGGTGCCCTGACGGTTGATCTTCTGGATGATCTCAAAGACCTGCTCGACATAGACGGGCGACAGGCCCATCGACGGCTCGTCCATGCAGAGAAGCTTTGGCCGCGCCATCAGGGCCCGGCCGATCGCCACCATCTGCTGCTCGCCGCCCGACAGGGTCCCGGCGAGCTGGCGCAGCCGCTCCTCGACACGCGGAAAGAGAGCAAAAACGCGCGCCAGGTCGTCCGTGAAGTCGGCCCCGCGCGGGCGCGTATAGGCGCCCATTTCAAGGTTCTCATAGACGGTCATGCGCGGAAACAGCCGCCGCGCTTCGAGCACCGGGGCGATGCCGCGCCGCACCCGCTCGGCGACGCTGACCCCGGCGAGCGATTTCCCCTCAAACAGCACCGCGCCGCGGGTCGGCCGCACCACCCCCATGATCGTCTTCATTGTCGTCGATTTGCCCGAGGCGTTGCCGCCCAACAGGCAGACGATCTCGCCCGCCGCGATGCGGTAATCGACCGCTTTCAGGACGTGAAGGTCGCCGTAATAGGTATCGACCTGGCGGAACTCAAGCAAAGGCGGCGCTCCTGCCGAGATAGGCGCGGATCACCTCCTCGTCGCGGCGCACCTCCTCGGGCGGTCCCTCGGCGATCTTCTCGCCATGATCGAGGACAATGACCTTGTCGGCCAGATTGACGACGACATCGAGCTTGTGCTCGATCAGCATCAGGGTCAGACCGAGACCTTTGAGGCTCCGGATCTGCTCGGCCAGTTCCAGGGTCTCGGCCGGGTTCATCCCGGCCGTCGGCTCATCGAGCAGCAGGAGTCCCGGTTGCGAGGCGAGCGCGCGGGCAATCTCGGTGCGCCGCCGGTTGGCGTAGGACAGGCTGCCGGCGAGGTGGTCGGCGCGCGGCAACAGCCGGTTGCCAAAGAGAGCAAGGATTTCCAGCGCGCGCTCCCGTGCCTCCCGGTCCTCGCGTCGCGCGCGCGGCAGCCGCAGGACGGCGCCGACGGGGCCGGTCAGAAGCCGCGCGTGCATCCCGATCATGACGTTTTCGAGCACGGTCAGATTGGGAAACACGCGGATGTTCTGAAAGGTGCGGGCGATGCCGCGGGTCAGCACGGCGTGCGGCGCCAGCCGGCTGATCTCCGCGCCGGCAAAGCGGATGCTGCCGCCGTGTCGCTCCAGAAGACCGGTGACGGCGTTGAAGAGGGTCGATTTGCCCGAGCCGTTTGGTCCGATCACCGCGACAACGCTGTGCGCGGGCACGCCGAGCGCGACCGCTCGGAGCGCGACGAGGCCGCCAAACCGGACGGTCAAGTCCCGGATTTCGAGCAGGTTGCCGGTTTCCCTCGGTGCTGCCGCAGCGCCCCCGGGGAGACCGGGAAGGTGGTCAAAACCGCCGCGCACCGGCGCCGCGCTCTGCTCGACGAGGCTCAGGGCCGGCATGCGCCGCCGTCCCGGGATCAGTCCCTCGCGGCGGAATATCATCATGATGACGAGGATCAGGCCAAAGATCAGCTCGATCGAGGAGACCAGCTCGACCCGTTGCAGCCAGGCGACATGAACGAGCCGTCCGAGCGCGTGGAGCCAGCCGCTCAGGTCTTCGAGAAACCAGGATTGCAGCCCTTGCAGCAGAATGGCACCGACGACGACGCCCCAGACGCTGCCAAGACCGCCAAACACGATCATGACGAGGATCATCACCGAGACCGGGAACATGAACATGTCCGGGGTCGCGGTCTGCAGCTTGGCGACATAGAGCGTGCCGGTCGCCCCGGCAAAGGCCGCGCCCATGGCAAAGGCCAGAAGCTTGTAGCGGACCGGGTTCACCCCCATCGCCGCGGCGGCGATCTCATCCTCGCGGATCGCCATCCAGGCGCGCCCCACGCGCGACACCTTGAGCCGCTGGCTTGTCAGCATCAACAGCGCGACGAGCCCCACCCCGACATAATAATAGGGCGTCGCGCCGACCCCGAAATCATAGCCGAAGAGATGCGGGGCGGCGACGCCGTTGAGACCCATCGCGCCGTTGGTGAGACCCGGTTCGTTGCGCACAACGATCGGGACGATCTCGCCAAAGCCGAGTGTCACGATCGCCAGATAGTCGCCCTTGAGCCGCAGGGTCGGGGCGCCAAAGAGGATGCCAAAACAGGCGGCGATCGCGGCCGAGACCGGCAGCATCAGCCAGAACGACACCTGAAAATGGACCACATCGCCGCCCGCGTGATGAACCCGGGCGACGAGATCAAGCCACTGGAACGGCTCCCAGAACCCGCTCCACGCCGGGGTCAGTTGCCACGAGGCGGCGATGCCGTAGGCATAGGCGCCGATGGCAAAGAAGGCAGCGTAACCAAGATCGAGGAGGCCAGCAAAGCCGACGACGATGTTGAGGCCGAGCGCCAGCGCCGCGAACGCCAGCGCATTGGCGGCCGAGTCGATGTCGGCGTCATTGCCGTGGAGGATCGGGAAGAGGAGAGCCGCCGCCAGGATCAGCGCGGGGCCGAGGCGCTGCCACAGGCGCGGCGAGCGGGCAAGACGGGCGAGGGCAGGGGCAAAGGGCGGCACCCGCGCCGCGATCGACGGGGCGGCGAGCGCGGGCGGTGGCCCCTCGTTGATCTCGGCCATGTCACGACTTGGTCGGGCTGGCCCGGCCAAACAGACCGGACGGGACAAAGACCAGAACCAGCACGAGGATCGAGAAGATGATCACGTCGGTCCAACGCACCGCGAGCAACTGGCCTCCGAGCGTCTCGATCAGACCAATGATGAGGCCGCCGACCATCGCTCCGGTGACGCTGCCGATGCCGCCCAGAACGGCCGCGGTGAACGCCCGCAGCCCGGCCGTGTATCCGACGATAAAGCTCGTATAGTCGTAATAGAGGCCAAAGATCAGCGCCGCCGCGCCGGCCAGCGCCGAGCCGAGAAAAAAGGCGGCGACAACGACCCCATCGACATTGACGCCCATCATGCGCGCCGCCTCGGGGTCCTGGGCGGTCGCCCGCATCGCCTTGCCGAGGCGGGTGCGATCGACAAACAGTTGCAGCGCCAGCATCAGCACCAGCGCGATGCCCCAGATCAGCACCTCCTTCAAGGTGATGGTCACGCCATAGACCTGCCAACGCGCGACCGGCAGCGGGTCGGGATAGTTCTGCGAACTGGCACCGGCTGTTAAGAGGATGATGTTGAACAGGATGTAGGAGACACCGATCGTCGTGATCATCGCCGCGGTGCCGGGCACCCCGCGCAAGGGGCGCAGCGAGATGCGTTCGATCGCCACCCCGAGCACCCCGGCCGCCAGCATCGTGACCACAAAAGCGAAGAGCAGCACCCCGGCCAGGGCCAACCCGCCCAGCACCTGGCTCTGGCCCTGGAGGCCAAAGAGTTCGAGCGCCCACATGCCGATAAAGGAGCCGACCATGAACACGTTGAAATGGGCGAAGTTGATCAGCTCCAGGATGCCGTAGACCAGCGTAAAGCCGAGCGCCAGGAGGGCATACATCGCGCCCAGGCTCAACCCGTTGACCACCTGCTGCAAGAGGACGCTGGCCTCGGACATGACCGACCCCGCCCTGCCTGGAATGCTCAGACGCTGGCCGGCGCCTCGCCGATGTACTTGTATTGATGGATCGGATCGTCGAGCGGATATTTCTTGTTCTCGACAATCTGAAAGACGCTGACCACATGGTTGCGGATGTCGCCGTCCTTGTCAAACGAGACCTCGCCTTGCAGCGTGTTCAGATGCGCGCTCTCTATGGCGTCGCGCACGGTGTCGCGGTTGACCTCCTTGCCTGCTGCGGCCACCCGCCGGACCGCGTCGAGGATGACGAGCGCCGCGTCATAGGCGGTGATCGAGTAGTCTTCCGGCTCCTTGCCAAATTTTGCGGCAAAGCGCTTGACCCAGGCTTCGACCTTTGGGTCGTCGAGCACATGCGGCGACGCGGTTGTCGCGTACCATCCCTCGCAGGCCGGAAACCCGGCCCCTTTCAGAATATCCGCGCTGTACATCCCATCCCCCCCGGCCTTGATGATCTTGGGCAGGATGTCATAGGACTGCTTGGCCAGCTTGACCCCGGCCTGCGCCACCCCGCCGTAGTAGAGAGCATCGGGGTTCATCGGCTTGATCTTTGTGAGGATTGTCGTGTAGTCGGCTTCGAGCGGATCGAGCCGGTCGTGGCCAAGCACCTTTATGCCGTTCTTCTTGGTTTGACTCTCAAACGCATTGGCGAGGCCGACCCCATAGGCCCCGCTGTCGTCGAGGATATAGACCGCTTTCACCTTGAGCCTCTGGAGGAAATAGTTGGCCATGTTCGGCCCCTGAAAGGCGTCGGTGGTCACGGTGCGGAAATAGATCGCCTTGCCTTTTGGCCGGTACTGGCCGGCATATTGCGGGTCGGTGATGTCCGGATTGGTCGAGGCCGGGGTGATCGTGGCCAGATCGCCCTCCGAGAGGATCGGCGACATCGCCTTGCCCGAGCCGCTCATCTCCGGCCCGATGGCGGCGACGACCTGGGGATCGGCGATCATCCTGCGGGCATTGGTGGCGGCCTGCGCCGGATCGTACTGGCCGGCGGTGGCGGTGCCGCCGTCGAGCAGCATGACCTCGATCCGGTAGCCGGCGACGCCGCCCTTCCGGTTGGCATCCTCGATCGCCAGGAGCGCGCCGTCCTTGATGCGCTCGGCCGAGTCCGCATCCGCCCCGGTAAAGGGCAGATTGATGCCGACCTTGACGACCTTGTCGGCCGCGGCGGCCCGCGGAAGGCGCGCCAGAAAGGTGCTGGCGAAGGCGCCAGCGGGCAGGCTGAGGATCAGAGAGCGACGCGTCGGCATCGGGCGAACCTCCGTTTGATTTTGGCGCAACGGCGCGTGAATCCTGCGCAAGATGGGACGCCATCATGGTAGCACAAAGCAAAACCGGCCGCGCTAGCGGCGGCGCGCCGTTAGAGGCTCTTAGCCCGGCGGCTTCATCGCCACGTCGAGCATCACGTTTGGCAGAATCTCGCGAATCATCCCGCGCAGGGCCGCTTCGTCGCCGGCGGTGGCGACGGCGAGCACGCGGCGCGAGCCGCGGCGCAGGATGCGCGCGGTCGCCCGCCCGTCGCGGCCGGGCCGGATCGTGGCAAAGGCGTCGGCCGGCTCGACCCGCTTCAACACCCGCTTCAGGTTTTGCAGGCCCTCCGCGGTCTCGATATCGTAGATCGGCAGTTCGGTGGTTTCCGGCTCGGGTTCCTCCTCGACCACGGCGTCGATCGCCTCCACCGGGCGATGGCGCGCGAGTGACAGGTAGATCGCCCGGCCCGCCTCGGTATCGATGCGCGACTGCAATTCCCAGCTCTCGCCGCGCGCCGACAATTCGTTGATCAGCGCGAAAAAGTCGTCGCTGTCCTCCTCGTGCGAGCAGGTCAGAAAGGCGAGGCGGCCGTCGTGTTCGACCACCCGGTCGTCATCCTCGGCAAATCCGAGTTCGGCGAGCGCATTGTCGAGCGCGCGGCGCGAGGCCACCAGCAGGGTCGTGACATGCAGGCGCCGCCCGCTCTCCGCCGGATCTCTCTCGGCCATGACACCTCATCTCCGCGCCACGCTCGCCCGCGCCGCGCGCGGCGAAGATGTCCTTAGCAGGATTGCTCTGCGGAGGCCACACCCGGCCGGCGTCAACCGGGGTCGGTCTCCCCGTCGCGCCCCAACCGCACATCGCGGTGGATCGCGACATTGAGCACCAGCCCGATCCCGAACATCACCGACAGCATCGCCGTGCCGCCATAGGACACGAGCGGCAGCGGCACCCCGACGACCGGGATCAGACCCGTCACCATCGCGACGTTGGTGAACATGTACAAAAAGAGGCTGGTCATCACGCCGAGCGCCAGCATCCGCCCGAAATGGTTGCGGCACCCGAGCGCGATCACAAAGCCGCAAACGAGGATCAGGACATAGAGGGCCAGCAGTCCGACCACGCCGACAAAGCCGAATTCTTCGGCAAGCGTCGTAAAGATGAAGTCGGTCTGCTTTTCCGGGAGAAAGTCGAGATGGCTCTGGGTCCCGAGCAGAAAACCCTTGCCAAAGAGGCCGCCGGAACCGAGCGCGATCTTGGATTGCAGGATGTGATAGCCGGCGCCGAGCGGATCGCTCTGCGGATTGAGAAAGCTGTAGATCCGCTCTTTCTGATAGAAGCGCAGAAAGTGCCAGCCGAGCGGCAGGAGGGCGAGAGCGGCCGCCAGCATCGCCAGCAGCAGGCGCAGGCGCAGCCCGGCCAGAAACAGCAGCGCCGCGCCGGCCATCAGCATCATCAGTGCCGTGCCGAGATCGGGTTCCTTCAGCACCAGGGCCGCCGGGACGAGAATGAGCAGGATCGGCGGCAGGGCCGCGCGGAGCTGCCCGAGCGCCGCCGCCGGCAGCCGGTGAAAATAGCGGGCGAGCGCCAGCACCAGGGCAATGTTCATCACCTCCGAGGGTTGCAAGTGGAAGAAGCCGAGCGCGATCCAGCGCTGCGCTCCCATGCCGGCAAAGCCGCGCAAATCGACCGCGACGACGAGCAGCAGCGCCACGGCGTAGATCCCATAGGCGGCGCGCAGCCAGTGGCGCAGATCGATCAGCGCGGCGCCGAGCATCAGCGCAAAACCCGCGGCAAAGCGCAGCATCTGCGCCTCCGCCCAGGGCCGCAGGTGGCCGTTTGCCGCCGAGTAGAGGACGAGAAAGCCAAAGCCGGCGACCGCGCACACCAGAACCATCAACCCCCAGGGGAGGGCGCGCAGCTTGTCGGCAAGACCGGGGCCGCGCCGGTCAAAATCGGAAAAGAGTCCGGCCATCGCTCATCCTCCGGCACGGTCCGCGGCGGGTGCCGCAGCCACCGTGCCGGCCGCCGGAAGGCGCCGCGCCGGGTCACGCTTCTGCACCTCCAGAAGCGCATCGCGGACAATCGGACCCGCCGTCTCGGCGCCAAAACCGCCATGCTCGACCACGGTGGCGCAGACATAGCGCGGCGCCTCGACCGGGGCGAAGCCGACAAACAGCGCGTGGTCGCGCTCCCGCCACGGCACATCCTGCGGCTTTGTCAGACCGTGGGCGCGCTGGTAGGCGGTGATCCGCCGGACCTGCGAGGTGCCCGATTTGCCGCCCATCGCCATCCCCGGCAAGGGGATGCGCAAGGCATAGCCGGTGCCGCCGGGTTCGTTGACGACCGCGTCCATGCCGTTGCGAACCAGCGCGAGCGCGGCGGGATCGACCGCGATCGGCGCAAACGCGCCCGCAGCGACGGCGCCCGTCGTGCCGTCGGCGCGCACCAGGCGGGGCACGATCTTCCGCCCGGTGACCAGGCGCGCCGCCATCACGGCGATCTGCAACGGCGTCGCCAGCACCGCGCCCTGGCCGATCCCGGCGATCACGGTCTGGCCTTTCTGCCAGGGCCGGGCGGCGGCGCGCCGCCATTCCGGCGTCGGGATCAGCCCGGCGGCCTCGCCGGGGATGTCGAGGCCGAGGGGGCTGCCAAAGCCGAATTTCTGCGCCCCCGCCGCCAGCCGGTCGATGCCGAGGCGCAGCGCGGTCTCGTAAAAGAACACATCGCACGATTCCTTGATCGCGTTGCGCACCGTCAGGGTGCCGTGCCCGCCATGCTTCCAGCAATGAAAGACGGCGTTGCCGAGTCGAAAATAGCCGGGGCAGAAAATCCTTGTTTGCGGGGTCAGGGCGCCGGCCGAGAGCGCCGCGGCCGCGGCCACCGGCTTGAAGGTCGAACCGGGCGGATAGATGCCGGCGATCGCCTTGTCGACGAGCGGATGGCGGGGGTCGCCGGCAAGCTGCCGCCACGCCGCCGCCGACAGACCGGCGCCAAAGAGTGCGGGGTCAAAGCTCGGCTGCGAGACGAGGGCCAGCACCTCGCCGGTGGGCGCATCGATCAGGACGCTGGCGACACTCGGTTCGCCGCCGCAGCGATCGACCAGAAACGCCTGCATCGCCTGGTCGAGCGTGCTGACGACATCCGCCCCGGCGCGGGGCGGGACGCGGGCGAGCGCGCGCACCGGCCGGCCAAAGGCGTTGACCTCGATCTCGCGGGTGCCGGCGACACCGCGCAGCACCCGATCCTGCGCCTTTTCGATCCCGCTGCGGCCGACGCGGAAATCCGGCAGTTCAAGGAGCGGGTCGCCATGCGCCTCGCGCGGCGGGACGGCGGCAACATAGCCGACCGGGTGGGCCGCGGTCGCACCCAGCGGATAGCGGCGGATCAGCCCCTGTTCAACCGCGATGCCGGGAAGATCGGGGAGAGCGATCTCGACCCTGGCCAATTCGTCCCAATCAAGACCGGCGCGGACCACGACCGGCACAAAGGGGTGCTTCTCGCGGACTTCGCGCAGCACCCGCCGCCGATCCTGCGGGGTGACGGCGATGACGGCGGAAAGCGCGGTGAGCGTCGCGCCGACATTGCCGGCCTCCTCGGCGACGATCACCACGCGGTAGTCGTGACGGTTATCGGCGAGCGCGCTGCCAAAGCGGTCGAGAATGCGCCCGCGCGGCGGCGCAATGAGGCGCAGGCTGATCCGGTTCTCCTCGGACAGGACCTTGTAGCGCGCCGCCTCGGCGATCTGGAGCTGGTAGAGCCGGCCGCCCAGTATGGCCAGCAGCAGGCCCTGCCCGCCGGCGAGGATCGCCGCGCGCCGGGTGAACACTCTGCGGCGATGAATGTCGCGCGGCATCGGTGCGTTGGCCCGTCTCGCCCGGCCTCAGCCGGCGCTCATCAGTGCGCGCTGCGCGCGGGCGAGCAGAAAGCTTGCGCCGGGGAACAGCGCGATCGTCAGCACGGCGCGGAACAGCGTGTCGCGGATATCGAGGAGCGCGAGATCACAGAGCGCATTGACGCCCCAGGCAAAGGCCATTGCCGCGCCGGCCACAACCGCAAAGCCGCCCCAGACAAACCCGAACGGCCGATCGACAAAACGGCGGCGCTGGCGCAAGACGGCTTCCCGGCACAGCACCAGCATCAGGGCGGTCACCCCGGGCAGACCGCCGCTCAGCAGGTCCTCCGTCATCCCGACCGCAAAGAGCGCCGGTACGGGCAGCAGTTCGGGACGATAGAGCGTCCAGTGATAGGTCACCATCAGCGCCAGAGCCGGGCTCAGCGCCAGCCCACCCGGCACGGGCAGCGGCAGCAGCGACAGAAGGCTGGCGAGAAGCAGCGAGAGGGTCGGCAGGAGGCGCGCCGCAAGGCTGTCGGCGGGCGGCCACGCCGGCGAAAGAGTGCCGAGCGCCATCAGCGGACGGACTCCGCCACGGGGCCGGCCGAGCGGGAACGGTTTTCGCGCGGTGCGGCGACGGGTTTTGGCAGACCGCCGGCGAGACCGTAATCGACGATCCGCAAATACCCGGTCCGCGCCGGCGCTGCATAGAGAGCGACGCGCGGCGCCGCGCCGGTGAGCGCGGCGACAACCCCGACCGGCAGATCGGGCGGAAACACGCCGCCTTCGCCCGAGGTGACGACGCGATCGCCGATCGCGAGGTGCGCCGAGGACGGCAGGTACTGCAAAACCGGGCGGGCGGAATTGTCGCCGGCGAGGATCGCGCGCACGCGCGCCGCGCCGACGGTGACCGGAATGCGCGAGTCGAAATCGGTGAGAAGCCGGACCCGCGCCGCCCGGCGGCCCACCGCGGCCACCCGGCCGACAAGCCCCGCGCCGGTGATCGCGGCTTGATCGCGTGCGACGCCGTTCTTGCGGCCGGCATCGATCAGCAGGCTGCGGGCATAGGCGCCGCCCGAACCCGCCACCACCCGCGCCGTCACAAAGGAGACCGCGGGCGCCGGAACGAGCTTCAGGAGACCGCGCAGTTGCGCGTTCTCGGAGGCGAGGGCGAGGGCGGTCTCTTGCCAGTGCAAAAGCCTCTTGTTCTCCCGGCGCAGCCGCCCGTTTTCACGATAGACAAAAACCGCGTCCTCGACCCGTGCGCCGAAACCGTGCAGCGCGGCAAGCGGGCGCGACAGGGTGGCATAAGCCGGGACCAGCGCGTCCGCCAGCGCGATCCGCAGCACGGCAAAGGCGGCTTCGTCAGCCTTGCCGATGAGGATCGCCGCCACCGACAGCAGCACCAGGATCGGGACCGCGAGGCGCTGCAACAAAGCGCGCCGCTGCGGCGACAACCGGATCATCATTCCCCCGCCGGTTTTCTCATCCCCTGACAGGCATGCAAGGCCTGGTTAGAAGTTGATCAGGACATGCTTCAGTGTCTTCATCTCTTCGAGGGCGCGGCCGGTGCCGAGCGCCACGCAGATCAATGGATCGTCGGCGATCGAGACCGGCAACCCGGTGGCATGGCGCAGCACCAGATCGAGATTGCCCAGAAGCGCCCCGCCGCCAGTCAAGACGATCCCCTTGTCGACAATATCGGCGGCCAGTTCCGGCGCGGTGTGCTCGAGCGCCACCTTGACCGCCTCGATGATCGCGCCGACCGGCTCGGCGAGGCTCTCCGAGATCTGGCGCTCGCTGATCACGATCTCCTTGGGGACGCCGTTCATCAGGTCGCGGCCCTTGATCTCGATGGTGCGGCCCTCGCCGTCCTCCGGCATGCAGGCGGAGCCGATCTCGATCTTGATCCGCTCGGCGCTGCTCTCGCCGACGAGGAGGTTGTGGTTGCGCCGGATATAGGCGATGACCGCCTCGTCCATCTTGTCGCCGCCGACGCGCACCGAGCGGCAATAGACAATGCCGCCGAGTGACAGCACCGCGACCTCGGTGGTGCCGCCGCCGACATCGACGATCATCGAGCCGGTCGGCTCGGTCACCGGCAGCCCGGCGCCGATCGCCGCCGCCATCGGTTCCTCGATCAGAAAAACCCGCCGCGCGCCCGCGCTCTCCGCCGATTCCCGGATGGCCCGCCGCTCGACCGCGGTCGAACCCGAAGGGACGCAGATGATAATCTGGGACGTGGCAAAGCCTCGCCCGTTGTGCACCTTGCGGATGAAATGCTTGATCATTTCCTCCGTCACTTCGAAGTCGGCGATGACCCCGTCGCGCAGCGGCCGGATCGCCTGGATATTGGCCGGGGTGCGGCCGAGCATATGCTTGGCCTCCTCGCCAACGGCGACGACCTGCTTTCTGCCCTTGAGACTGGCGACGGCGACGACCGAGGGCTCGTTGAGAACGACGCCGCGGCCCTTGACATAGACCACGGTGTTGGCCGTCCCGAGGTCGATCGCCATGTCGGCGGACAAGAAACCCAATATCCTTGCAAACATGCTGGACCCGCGGCTGCGAGCGAGGCTCTGGTTCCCCTTGCGGTGCTCTCGTCGTCGGACCGGCTGAGCGGCCCATGCGGGTCTCTCGCCCGAGGCTCCGGGCAGACCCCTACAGACCCTGGGCGCGCGATGCCTCCCCCGACAGGCGAACGCGATCCTTGCGGATCGCCCGCCCGTTTGCAAGCCGGCAGTCCGGCTGTCTCCACTCGGCATCCCACGGGCACGGCCGGTCAAGGGGTTATCGCGTCGCGCGGCGGGTCGCGAAATTTTACGGGATGTGAGGGACGGGCTTTTCTTGCGTGCGCCGGCAGGCATACCAACATGACCGCGGGCGGCGCTCCCGGCTGCCGGCGGAAGGGGTGCGATGCCCGTCAATCTGAACCGCTATCGCAAGGAGCGTGCGCGCGCCGAAGCCGAAAAGCGCGCCGCGGAAAACCGCGCCCGCTTTGGGCAACGCAAGGAAGAGCGTCAGAAAGAGGCGCGTGAGCGCGCCCGCAGCGGCAAGGAGCTTGACGGCAAGCGCCTTGACTGAGCGCGCGCCGCGTTTCAGCGCAAAATGCCGGTGATGCGGTGCTCCAGGCGCGAGGGACGATCATGCGTTGAGATCGGCGCCGCCCGCCCTGCCAAAGAGCTTCTCATCCAGGATGACGCCATCGCCGTTGTCGAGGGTGACGCGAGCCGGCGGATCGGCGCGGGCAAGACGGATCGCCTCGTCCATCGCTGCCTCCCGAGTGGGACAATGCGCGCGCCGCGTTCCAAAAAAGACGCCGGTGTCGGATGGTGCCGACGCCGGCGAGGTTGCGGGTGGCAAACCCGCGACAGGGAGACTTTGCCAAGCCGGACTGAAGATCAGTGGCGAGGGTCCGGCGCCTCGCCTATTCCGTCAACACCGCTCTCGCCGGAAGGTTCCGTGCCGTTGCGATGCCGGCGACCGGTTTCAGTCAGCGAGCGCACTCTCCGCCGAAGGCGCACGGTTGGCGTGGGCGGCGCGCGGGCGTGACCGGTGGGCTGCCGCGCGGGTGCGGGCAAGGGCGATCTCCGGGCGCGGGCCGCGGGCGGCGGGAAGAGCGCCGGCCTCCTCCTCGTCCGGGATGAGACCCATCAGCCGGCGCAGCGCCTCGCGCCCGCGCGACAGGCGCGAGCGGATCGTGCCAACCGGCACGCCAAGCACCGCCGCGACCTCCTCGTAATGCATCCCTTCGAGACCGACGAGCAGGATGACCGAACGCTGCTCCTCGGGAAGCTTGGCGATCGCCCGTTGCAGATCGCGCAGTTCGAGACGCTTGCCCTGCTGCGGCGCGCGGGTCAGCAGCGGCTCGCTCTCGTTGAGACCGACCGCCGCTCCTTCGCGCACGGCCCGCCGCACGTGATTGACGTATTGATTGTGCAGGATGGTGAACAGCCAAGCCCGCAGATCGGTTCCCTCCTGCCACAGGTGCAGCTTGCCAAGAGCGCGGGTGAGGCAGTCCTGGACGAGATCGTCGGCAGTCACGAGATCGCGCGTCAGCGCGCGGGCGTAACGGCGCAGGCGCGGGATCTCGGCCTCGATGTCCCGGAAGATATCAGCCACGAAAGCCCCCTGCTGTTGTCGAAAATCGGCCATGTGGCCGCGTTGATCGGCGGGCAGTCTATCGGGGGGGTGTAATCGGTTGATGTCATCGGGGGTGGTTTTCTGTAAGATTTTGTAACCATATGTATAGTCACAAAAGCGCTCCCAGCGTCCCCGGCGTGGTGTTCCGGGACCGGAGACGCTGTGGGAAGAGGGCAGGCCGGCCGCATGAACGACACCGCTCACATTCTGATCGTCGATGATCAAAAGGAGATCGGCGACGTCGTCCAGGAATACCTGTCGGGCGAAGGATACCGCGTCTCCACGGCCCGTGACGGCGCCGAGATGCGGCAGGCGCTGACCCAGTCGCCCGCCGACCTGATCATCCTCGATCTGATGCTGCCGGGCGAGGACGGGCTGACGCTCGCCCGGGCGCTGCGCGAGGAGTCGAATGTCGGCATCATCATGCTGACCGGACGCGGCGAGACCGTCGATCGGATCATCGGCCTCGAAATGGGCGCCGACGACTATCTGCCAAAGCCGTTCCACCTGCGCGAACTGTTGGCGCGGGTCAAGACCGTCCTGCGGCGGGTACAGACGCGCTCCGGCGAGAAGCCGGCGTCGGCGCGCTCGCAGGCCCGCTTTTCCGGCTGGCACCTCGATCTGGCGAGCCGCGAACTGTGGTCGCCTGCCGGGCAGGAGGTGCGGCTGACCACCGGGGAGTTTGGTCTCTTGGCGGCCTTTGTCGCCAACGCCAACCAGGTGCTGACCCGCGACCGGCTTCTTGACCTCGCGCGCAACCGCGAAGCGGGACCGTTCGACCGCACCATCGATGTCCAGGTCGGGCGGCTGCGGCGCAAGCTCGAAGACGATTCGCAGCACCCGGCGATGATCAAGACCGTGCGCGGCAGCGGGTACATCTTCACTCCGACGGTGGAGTTCACCTGAGGCGCAGCACCGTCGCGAGCGGGCAGAAAGGAGAAGGGATGAGCGACAGCGATGCGGTGCTCGCCGCCAATCTCGAATTCTACCGCGCCTTTGCCGCGCGCGACCTGAAGGCGATGGACGCCTTGTGGGCGCGCCGCGCGCCGGTTGCGTGCCTGCATCCGGGCTGGGGGGCGCTCTTTGACCGGGGCGCGATCCTGCGCAGTTGGGAAGGCATCCTGTCGCATCCGCAGGCGCCGCGGATCGCCTGCTATGACGAGCGGGTCCTGTTTTACGGCGAGGTCGCGCTGGTCCTGTGCGAAGAGGAACTCGACGGCGGCACCTTGGCCGCCAGCAACCTGTTTGTGCGCGAGGACGGCCGGTGGCGCCTCGCCCATCATCAGGCCGGCCAGATCGTCCGCCGCCAGCCCGAACAGCGCCGTCCCCCGGGCCGGCTCAACTGAGGCGGCGGCGCGCTGCGTCATAGGCGGCGCGCACCTGGGCGAGGCGCTGCGCACTCTCGCCGTCAAGCCGGCCGTCCCAGCGCTCCGGCCGGAAACGCCGTTGAAAGGCGATGAGCGCCGGCGCCGGATGGCCGGCATCGACGCGATAGCCGATCGCGGCGAGGTCGGCGAGCGCCGCCGCCTGCTCCATCACCCCGATGGCGCGGCCGCGCCCCTGCGCCGGGATTGGCGCCGGCCAGATCCCGATGCCGGCCTTGGCGAGACCGGCCCAGTCAAACAATTCGCCGGGATCGGCCTTGCGCTCGGGGGCGATGTCGCTGTGGCCGACGACACGGTCGGGCGGGATCGGGTGGCGCGCGAGGATGTCGCCGCAGAGCCGCAGGACGGCCGCCATCTGCGCCTGCGGAAACGGCCGGTAGCCCCATTCGTGGCCGGGATTGACGATCTCGACGCCGATCGAGATAGGGTTCAGATCGGTGTCGCCCTGCCAAAAGGAGACCCCGGCGTGAAAGGCGCGCCGCGCTTCCGGCACAAGCCGCCACAGCGCGCCATCTTCATCGACGAGATAATGCGCGCTGACCCGTGCCGCCGGATCGCACAGGCGTTGGAGCGCGGCGGACGCGCTCGTCATCCCGGTATAGTGCAGGACCAGCATGTCGATGCGCGCCGCGCCGCGCTCGGCATGGTTTGGCGACAGCCGGTCGCGGAGCACGAGCGGGCTCATGGAACCGCCGGGGCCACGCTTTCCCGCCGGCGCGCGAGCCGATCATAGGCGGCGTTGAGGCGCGCCGAGCGCGCCGTCGCCAGCGCGATGCACTCGGGCGGCAGACCCTGGGCGATCGCCAGATCGGGATGGCTGTCGCGGGCGAGCCGCCGGTAGGCCGCGTGGATCTCGTCCGATGAAGCGCCGGGCGAGAGACCCAGGATCGCGAACGGGTCCTCCTCGCCGTCGTCCGCGCTGCCGACGTGGTGGGCGCGAACGCGGGTATAGTCGCGCGCCGCAAGGCCGAAATGGCGGGCGACCTCGGCAAGATAGGCGTCTTCGGCGGGCGAGAGCCGGCCGTCGGCGAGCGCGATGTGAAACAGTCCGCCGAGCAGGGTCTCCAGGACCGCCCGGTCGGCGGTAAACATCCGCCCGATCTGGCGAGCATAGGTGTCAAAACCGAGCGTGCTCCGGCGCGCCAGATCAAAGACCAGGCGGACATGGTCTTCCTCGCCTGGCGGAACCTGGAACACCTCGCCAAAGGCGGCGATCTCCGCGCCGGTCACCGCGCCGTCGGCCCGCGCCATCTTGGCGCCGAGCGCGATCACCGCAATGGTAAAGGCGACGCGCCGGCGCGGGTCGGCACCGTCGGCCTCGCCATACGGCCAATGCGGCCAGCGCGGCAGATGCTCGGCCGCGTGCTCAATCAGGGCGCCGAGCGGGCCGCCAAAGGGCAGTTCGCGGGCATGGGCGACGATCCGGCCGATAACGCTCATGGCAATCCGATGCCGTGCACACGAATGGCCGGTCCTTTGACATGCTCGGGACCGGCCGAACGCCATCATAGCGCAAAATAATGCGCAAGGGATGCGGGGCGCGCCGCCGCGCTCTATCATGGCCAAAGCGCGAGAACCGGGAGGACTGATGCGGCGCTATGATGCGATCGTGATCGGCGGCGGGTTGATCGGTTCGGCGATCGCCTACGGTCTTGTCCGGGCCGGACTGAAGGCGGCGCTCTTCGACGAGGGTGATATCGCCTATCGCGCCGCGCGCGGCAATTTCGGGCTGGTGTGGGTGCAGAGCAAGGGGCTCGGCGCGCCGCACTACCAGCGCTGGACGCGGCTCTCGGCCGAGGCGTGGCCGGGGCTGGCGGGCGAGCTCCACGAGCGCACCGGGATTGCGGTCGGGCACGAGCGGCCGGGCGGGGTTCATCTCTGCCTCGGCGAAGCCGAATTGACCGCGCGCGCCGCGGTGATGGAGCGGATGCGGCGGGAGGCCGGCAATTTCGGCTTTGACTACCGCATGCTGGACCGGAAGGAGACGGCCGACCTCCTGCCCGGTCTTGGGCCGGCGGTGACCGGCGCCTCCTGGACGCCTTATGACGGTCACGCCAACCCGCTCGCCCTCCTGCGCGCCTTGCACAAGGGGTTTGCGTTGGGCGGCGGCCGCTATGTCCCAAACAGCCGCGTCGAGACCGCTACGGCGGCGCCCGGCGATATCCGCCTCTCCACCGCGGGCGAGGAGATCGCCGCGCCAAAGGTCGTGCTCGCCGCCGGTCTTGGCAACGCGACCCTGGCGCCGCTCTTCGGGTTATCGGCACCGGTCAGACCGCAGCGCGGCCAGATCCTGGTGACCGAGCGCGCCCGGCGCCTGTTGCCGATGCCGACGACGACAATCCGCCAGACCGTCGAGGGCAGCCTGATGCTCGGCGACAGTCAGGAGGAGGTCGGCTTTGACACCGGCCAGAACCCGCGGGTGATGCAGGCGATCGCGCGCCGCGCCGTGCTCTCCTTTCCCTGGCTCGGCGAATTGCAGATCGTGCGCGCCTGGGCGGCGCTGCGCGTCATGCCGCGGGACGGGCTGCCGATCTACGACCAGTCGGAGTCCTGTCCCGGCGCCTTTGTCGCCAACTGTCACAGCGGCGTGACCTTGGCCGCGGCGCATGCGCGGGTGCTTGCCCCAATGATCGCATCGGGCGCGCTTGATCCGATGCTCGACCCGTTCTCCGCCCGGCGTTTTGATGTTCCGGCCGCGACGTGAGCCGGCTCCCGCGGAAGCGGTCGCCGTCGTGGTCGAGGGCCGCACCGTGCGGGTGCCGCAGGGAGCCTCGGCCGCTGCCGCCCTCATCGCTGCCGGCTGGCGCAGCTTCCGCGATACCCCGGTCGGCGGCGGCGCGCGCGGCCCCTGGTGCCTGATCGGGGTGTGCTTTGACTGTCTCGTCGAGATCGACGGCGTGCCAAACCG
Organism: Allostellaceae bacterium; assembly: GCA_050730055.1. Lineage (GTDB taxonomy): Bacteria > Pseudomonadota > Alphaproteobacteria > ATCC43930 > CGMCC-115725 > AP-15. The sequence goes on along the minus strand of JBOHMF010000012.1, from coordinate 6,391 downwards.
GCAGAGCTGCCTGGTGACGGTGCAGCCGGGGATGCAGATCCGCCGCCAGCGCGGCGCCCGCGCGATCGATCCGGGCGATCCGGCTGCGGGATGACAGTCGATCTGGTCATTGTCGGCGCCGGTCCCGCCGGCATGGCGGCAGCCGCGCTGGCCGGCGAACTCGGTCTCGACACCATGCTGGTCGATGAGCAGGAAGGCCCTGGCGGGCAGATCTATCGCAGCGTCGAGCGCGCCCCTGCCGACACGCCGCTCGGCCGTGACTATCTCGTCGGCCGGAGACTGGCGGCGGTGCTGCGGAAGAGCCGCATCGACTACCGCCCGGCAACGACGGTCTGGCACATCGATGCCGACTTGACGCTCTATCTGGCGGGCGAGGGTCGTACCGAGACCGTTGGAGCGCGCCGGATCGTGCTGGCGAGCGGCGCCATCGAGCGGCCGGTGCCGATCGCCGGCTGGACCCTGCCCGGCGTGATGACCGCGGGAGCCGCGCAGACCCTGTTGAAAACCGCCGATCTCGTCCCTGAGGGGCGGATCGTGCTGGCCGGGCAGGGGCCGCTTCTCACCCTGGTCGCGGTGCAACTCGCCCGCGCCGGTGCGCCGCCCGCCCTGCTGCTCGAAACAACGCCGCCCGAAAATTCCCGAGAGGCGCTGCGGCGCTGGCGGACCCTCTGGCCGGGGCGGCGGATGCTGGCAAAAGGCGCGGGTTTGCGGCGCGCGCTCGCCCGCTCTGGGGTGCCGGTACGGCGCGGCGTGCGCGGTCTTGCCGCGCTCGGCCGCGGCGGTCTCGAACGGGTGCGCTGGGAGGGTGGCGAGAGCGCCGCCGATCATCTCTTTCTGCACGAGGGCGTGATCCCGAACGTGCAGGCGAGCCTCGCTTTGGGTCTCGCGCACAAATGGGATGAGGCGCAGGCGTGCTGGCGGCCGGTGCTCGACGAATGGGGCCGCAGCAGCCTTGCCGGGCTGGCGATCGCCGGCGATGGCGGCGGCATTGCCGGGGCGGCGGCGGCGGCCCTGTCAGGACGGCTCGCTGCGCTCGACGCTGCTGCGGCGCTCTCCCGCATCTCCGAGGAGGACTGCCGGCGCCGCGCCGCGCCGATCCGGGCGGCGCTCGCCCGCGAGCGGGCGCTCCGGCCGTTTCTCGACTGCCTTTATCATCCCGCGCCGGAGGTGCTGGCGCCGCGCGCGGACGACATCATCGCCTGCCGCTGCGAGGAGGTGACGGTCGGGGATATCCGCCGCGCGGCCCGGCTTGGCGCGCCCGGGCCAAACCAGGCCAAGGCGTTCACCCGCTGCGGCATGGGGCCGTGCCAGGGTCGCATCTGCGGGCCGATCGTTGCCGCGGTCATGGCCGACGCCTTGGCCAAGCCGATCGCCGAAATCGGCACCTTTCGCCCGCGCGCGCCATGGAAGCCGCTGACCGTCGCCGCCCTTGCCGGTCTCGACCTGGACAGCCCCGGCGAGCTGCAATCAACGGCCAGCGAAGGACCCAAAGCATGACCGAACCGCATCCGCTGACGCCGCTCCTGGCGCCCTCCTCGGTGGCGATCTTTGGTGCCTCGAACGATCCCGGCCGCATCAGCGGCCGTTCGCTGCGCTATTACAAGGAGGCGGGCTTTAAGGGCGCGCTCTACCCGATCAACCCGAACCGCACGAGCGTCCAGGGCATCCCGGCCTATCCCGATCTGGACAGCGTGCCGGGGCCGGTCGAGTTCGCACTGATCGCGGTTCCCGCCGCCCACGCGCTGCCCGCGCTCGAAGCCGCGGTGAAGAAGGGCGTCAAGGCCGCGGTCATGTTCACCGCCGGCTTTGCCGAGACCGGCACCAAAGGCCGCGCGATGCAGGAGCGCCTCGCGGCGATCGCGCGCGAAGGCGGGGTCCGGCTGTGCGGCCCCAACTGCCTTGGCCTCTTCAACCTGCGCATCGGCCACACCCCGACCTTTGGCTCCTATCTCGAAGCCGGACCCGAAAAGCCCGGGCCGCTCGGCATGGTCACGCAATCGGGCGCCTTTGGCACGCATCTCCTGGCCCTGGCGCGGCGGCGCGGGATCGATGTCGGGATCTGGGTGAGCACCGGCAACGAGGCCGATATCCAGGTGGCGGACGGGATTTCCTTTCTCGCCGATGATCCGGAGACCGTGGCGATCGCCTGCTACATGGAGGCGATCAAGGACCGCGACCGCTTTGCCGCCGCGGCCGCGCGCGCCCGCCGGAACGGCAAGCCGGTCATCGCCATCAAGGTCGGCGCCTCGGCAATCGGCGCCGCGGCCGCCGTCTCGCATACCGCCTCGCTCGCCGGCAGCGACCGGATCTATGACACCGCCTTGCGCCAGTGGGGGATCGAGCGCGCCCAGACCCCGGAGGATCTGGTCGAGATCGCCTATGCCTGCACGCGCCGGCATCTGCCGCGCTCGCGGCGTCTCGCCGTGGTGACGATCTCGGGCGGCGCCGGCGTCCTGATGGCCGATGCCGCCGAGCGTTTTGGCGTCGATCTGGCGCCCTTGTCGCCCGAGGGGCAGGCCGAGGTCACAAGCTGGGTCCCGTTCGCCGCCGCGCGCAACCCCGTTGATCTGACGGCAACGCCGATCAATGAGCCGGAACTGCTCGACAAGGCGTTTGATCTGCTGTTTGGGCGGGAGAATTTTCCGACGGTCATCGCGTATCTCCTGGCGCTTGCCGAATCGCCGGCACTTGGCGAGCGGGTCCATGCGCTGATCGCGGCGGCTGCCCGGCGCTATCCCGACCGCACTCTCGCGCTCGCGGTGATCGCCCGCGACGAGATCCGCCGGCGCTATGAGAAAGCGGGGGTCGCCGTCTTTGAGGACCCGTGGCGGGCGGTCGAGGCGATCGCGGCGGCGATGCGCTGCGCCGAGCGTCTCGCGGAGATTGCCGAGCCGCCGCCGGCCGCGCCTCCAGACCTGCCGCCGCTGCCAACGCACCCGATCGGCGAATACGAGGCCAAACGCATCCTCGCCCGCGCCGGCATTCCAGTGGCCGAGGAGCGGTTCGTCAGGAGCGCCGACGAGGCCGAAACCGCCGCCGCCGCGCTTGGCGAGCGGCTGGTCCTGAAAATCGTCTCGCCCGACATCGCGCACAAGACCGAGATCGGCGGCGTCCGTCTCGATGTGCAGCGGGCGGAGGTGCGGGCGGCCTATGACCGGCTTCTCGCCGCAGTCGCCGCGCGCGCGCCCGATGCGCGCATCGACGGTGTGCTGGTCGCGCCGTTTCTCGACGATGGGATCGAGACGATCCTTGGAGTGCAGAACGATCCGGTGTTTGGCCCGGTCGTGATGTTTGGTCTCGGCGGCGTCTTTGTCGAAACCCTGCGCGATGTGACCTTCCGCCTCGCCCCCTTCGGGACCGCCGAGGCGCACCGCATGATCGGCGAGGTACGCGGCGCTGCGCTCCTCGACGGTGCACGCGGCCGGCCGGCCGGCGACCGCGACGCGCTCGCGCTGGCGTTGTCGCGCTTGTCGGTGTTTGCCGCGGCGCAGGCCAAGCGCTTTACCAGCATCGAGATCAACCCGCTCCTGGTGCGCCCGCGCGGGCTTGGCGTCGCCGCGCTCGACGCCCTGATCCTGCCCGCGATAGCAGGGTCTGATTGACCGGCTCTCACACCTGTTTGACGTGCGCGGGATAGCGCGCCACGAGCGGATCGGCGGTCAGCAGAGTAATCCCCTCAACAACTGCCTGCGCGACAAGCAGGCGATCAAAGGGGTCCTTGTGGATCGACGGCAATGCCCCGACACCGAGGACATGCTCGCCGGTGATCGGTAATTCTTCATAACCATTGGCCAAGAGCCTGCGTCGCAACAGCTGCGCATCGACCTGGAAATCTTCGCGTACGAGCGCATGTTTGATAATGATCTCCCACAAATTTGCAGAACTGAACAGCAGCGTATTCTGGCGATCTTCGATCAGCGCGCGGATGCTTCGCGACAGTCGCTCCGGCTGCCCGGCCGCCCAGAGCAGCACATGCGTGTCGAGGAGCAGCTTCATTGCTGGCCGAAAAAAATCTTTTCGATCTCGGCGGCACCCATCCTGTCAAAATCGTCGGGAACCGCAATCTCTCCGGCCATAAACCCGAGCCTGCGCGTCTCTCCCGAGGCGGGCGCATCGAGCGGCACGACCTTGACGAGCGGCCTGCCCGCTTTGGCGATGATAAACGGCTCGCCCTGCGCGGCTTGCTCGACGAGTCGCGACAGGTGGGTCTTGGCTTCGTGGATATTGACCGTGCGCATGGACTGCCTGAAACGGACTAAGCCCTGTTAGTCTAGTCTGATCCCCGGTTCGCAGCAACCCGCAGCGCGGGCGCCGCCTCCGGTTAGCGCGCCGCCGCCGGAATGATCCGGCCGGCGCTCGGCGCGATCTCGTGCCCGAGAGCAAGAAAAGGAGCCGGATTGACCACCTTGCCGTTGAGCCGCACTTCGTAGATGACATGCGGCCCGGTGCTGCGGCCGGTCGATCCTTCATAACCGACCTGGGTTCCGGCGCTGACCCTCTCGCCGACGACAACGGTAAAGGCGTGGAGATGGCCGTAGCCGGTCGACAGCCCGTGGCCGTGATCGATCCTGACGATCTTGCCGTAACCCGATTCCCAGCCGGCATAGGTGACGATCCCCGGCGCCGTCGCATAAACCGGCGTCTCATAAGGAGCGGCAAGATCGATGCCGGGGTGGAATTCCTCGCCGCGGCCGGTGAACGGATTGTGGCGGATGCCAAATGGGCTGGTCTCGCGGTAGTACGGCAGCGGGGCGGCGACCGGCAGCGCCTTCAGCATTGTCGCGACGGCGTTCTGCCGCACCGCCAATTGCGCCGGGTTCGGGGCGTCGCGGGCGGGGATGAAAGGGCCGCCGACGCCGCGCCGGATCCCAAAGCTGGCAAAGAACCGCCGGGCATCGATGCCGGCTGAGACCAAAGCCTGCTCGACCCGGCCGAGCACGCCGGAAGACCCTGCGGTTTGCAGGACGGCGGACTGGGCCGTCGGCTGTGGGACAAAGGTTTTCAGCCGCGCCGTCAGGCGAAGGAGCGCGAGCGCGAGGTCTCGGGCGCGCTCCTGGTCGCGATCCAGATCGGATTGGGCCGCGGCAAGCCGACCGGTGAGGGCGCTCCGCTCCGCTGCGGCCGCCTGCTGTTGTCGTTCGGCCTCCGCCAGAGCCTGTGTCAAATGAGCGACCGCTCCGCCCGGCACTCCGGCGGCTGCGGTCCGGGCCGGCGGATTGGCCGCTTGCAGCGTGTGCAACCGCTGAAGTTGCTGTTCCGCTGCCGACAAGGCGGTGCGCACGGCCGCGGCCACCCGCTCGTGCGCCGCGATCCGGTCGTCGGCCTGGGCCAGTTCGAGCGCCGTCTGCGCCAGTTGCCGGTGCAGACGGGCGGCGTAGGTGCGCAGGGCAGCATTGGCCGCGGCCGCCTCTCGGGTTTCCGCCCGCCGGGCGTGCAATTGGGCGCGCCAGGAGAGATCGCGGGTGCCGATCCAGCCCGCCGCCGCCGCGCCCGCAAAAAGCAGCAGGACGAGGAGAATCTGCCGCTGTCGCGACAGGGTGAGGGCAGCGGTGCGGACGCCGAGATGGATCTCGATGCGCCGTCCGGAAACGGGCTTCCCCGAGTGCCGCGCGATCGCGGACGCGCCGGTTCCCGCATAACAATGGACCGGCCTTGCGGTCCGCGGCTTTTCGGACAAGCTCCAAAACACTGCGCGTTCTGAACCCCCTTGAGCGCATCATGGCCCATGAGCAGCGCCAAGTTCAACCATTATGACTGCGCCCGCGGACCTGACGCTCTTCCGCGATGCCGGGCTTCGCCCTATCCTGCGACAGGATGGGCGAAGGGCAGGCGCGATGAGATTTATGGCCGCGCTCCTGATGTTTGTGGCGTTATTTTCCGCAGCAGGCGAATTACGAGCAGCCAATATCGACCTGGAGGTGATTCTTGCCACCGATGTCTCGCGCAGCATCGACGCAACGGAGTTCGCCTTGCAGCGTCAGGGCTATGCCGCGGCGCTGACCGATCCACAGGTGCTGGCCGCGATCCAGCGTCAGCCGCACGGCGCCATCGGAATCTGCTTTGTCGAATTTTCCGGCCCTCACCAGCAAAAGGTCGTGATCGATTGGACCCGGCTCGCCACGGCGCGGGATGCCGCGGCCGTCGCCGCCGCTCTGCGGACGGCACCGCGCTCATTCACCGGCCGCACCGCGGTCGGCACCGCGATCGACTTCGCCGCCGCGCATTTTGCCGCGGCGCCCTGGCAAGGCGCCCGGCGGGTCATCGACATCTCGGGCGACGGCACCAGCAATGCCGGGCGCCCGGTCACCGAGGCCCGCGACGACGCCGTCCGGCGCGGCATCACCATCAACGGGTTGGCGATCATCAACAACAAGGTGGATCTGGGATATTC
>JBOHMF010000011.1:0-23893 GCA_050730055.1 Allostellaceae bacterium | reverse complement strand
GCGCCGCACCTTTCGGCTCGGCGACGCGCTGTCGGTCCGGCTCTGCGAAGCCGATCCGGTGAGCGGCCGTCTGCTGTTCCGCCTCGACGAGCCGACAGCGCCTCTTTCCGCCAGCCGCGGGCGGCTGCGGCGCAGCGGCAAGGCCGGCGGCGTTGCTCAGCCGCGCGCTCGGCCCTAGTCTCCGGCAGCCGGGGCTTCCGGCGCCTCGGAGGATGATCCGTATCCGATGCCGTTGATGCCGCGCGCCGGGCTTGCCCGCATGGTTTTCCTGCTGTGGAGTGCCCTTCTCGTCGGTTGCGCGCATTCTCCGGCACCCCCGCCCGGAAACGCGACGGCGCGGCTTTATACCCGAGCCCTTCAGGAGATCGGGCTGGTCTATATCGCCCCGGTATCCGATCAGAAGCTGATGCTTGCGGGTCTCGCCGGTCTTTCCCGGCTCGATCGCAAGCTCTCCATCGCCGAAACGCCGGCGCCGGCGCCGCAGATCGGGATCGCTCTGACTTACGGCGGGCGCCAACTCGCCCTCTATGCCCTGCCCCGCGAGGGCGACGAAGCCGGCTGGGGCCTTCTGGCCAGCCGGGCCATCGCGGCGGCAAAGGCCACCTCCCCGACCCTGGCCGCGGCTTCCGAGACCCGCATCGATGCGGTCGTGCTCGATGGCATGACCGGCGCGCTCGACCGTTTCTCGCGCTATTCGACACCGGGCGCGGCGCGGGTCCAGCGCGTTGCGCTTGACGGTCTTGGGGTGAAGCCGACCCTGCGACAGGCGGAGCAGGACGGGATCGCGGTCTTGCGCATCACCGCGTTCAACCGTGACACCGCGGTGCGGCTTGCCGCCGCGCTGCAGCACCGGGAGCGGGAGCCCGGCTTGCGCGGGATCGTGCTCGACTTGCGGGGCGATCCCGGCGGTCTTCTCAAGCAGGCGGTCGGTGTCGCGCAGCTTTTCATCGCCAACGGGCCGATCGTCGCGACGGTCGGACGCAACCCCGCAAGCCGCCAGTTTTTTCGCGCCTCGGGCACAGCGATCGCGCCTGCTGTTCCCCTCGTCGTGCTGATCGACGGCGGCTCCGCCTCGGCATCCGAAATCGTCGCTGCCGCTCTTCAAGACGCGCATCGCGCGGTCGTCATCGGCAGCGCCTCCTATGGCAAGGGCAGCGTGCAGACGGTGCTGCCCCTGCCAAATGGCGGTGTGCTGATCGTGACCTGGGCGCTCCTCTTAAGGCCGTCCGGCGCCCTGCTCGCTCGCCATGGGGTGATCCCGAACCTGTGCACCAGCGGCCTCGCGGACGCGGGACCTGTCCTGGCGAGGGTACTCTCGGGCGGATGGGTGGCGCCGCCCTCCCCGACCGCCGGGCGCAGCGAGGGGGACTGGCAGCGCCTGCGCCGCGCCTGCCCGCCGCGACCGGGCGACCGGCGCGTCGATCTTGCGGTGGCCCGGCGGCTGTTTGCCGATCCCATCCTCTATCGCGAGGTTCTGGATGGCCGGCGCCCGGATGTGGCTCCCCCCGTGCCATCCTCGACCGCCATCTTGACAGAGCCCCGTTCCCGGCTAATCTCGATACCGCTTACGCCCTGAATCGGAGAGACCCCGGATGGCCAAGACCAATACCGTATTGATCAAGCTGGTCAGCAGCGCCGATACCGGCTTCTTTTATGTCACCAAGAAAAACCCGCGGACCAAGACTGGAAAGCTCGAATTGAAGAAGTTCGATCCCGTGGCCCGCAAGCATGTCATCTTTCGCGAGGCGAAGATCAAATAAGCGGCGCCTGCCGCCTGCTCACGCCGCCGTGATTGGCATCGGGGCGGGCAGAGAGTCGGCGGAATGGCCGATCGTGCGATTGCGGCCGGCATTTTTGGCGCGATAGAGGCAGGCGTCGGCGCCGGTGAGCAGGGTGTCGGTGGTATTGTTGTCAGCCGTGACGGTGCTGGCTCCGATGCTGATCGTCAGGGGAACGGCTGTGCCGCTCGCCCGCACGAGGAAGGGCTCGACCGCAACCGCAAGGCGCAGACGCTCGGCGATAGCGAGCGCCTCGGCCAGCGGCGTCTCGGCCATGACCACGACAAATTCATCGCCGCCGAGCCGGGCCACGAGATCGACCTCGCGCACCGCCTGCACGACACGCTTGGCCAACTGGCGCAGCACTTCGTCGCCGGCGGCGTGGCCGTAGGTATTGTTGACCTCGCGGAAATGATCGAGATCAAACAGCAGCACGGCCGCCTCGGCTCCGCCCTGCGCGATGCGCTCACGCAACTGATCGAGATGGGCGAATAAAAAGCGCCGGTTGTAAAGGCCGGTCAACTCGTCGGTCAGGGCCAGCGCCAGGCTGCGGTGATAGTTCTCACGCAGCCGTTCGTGCAGGCGCTTACGGCGGATCTGGATGCGGGTCCGCGCCAACAGTTCACTGCACTCCACCGGCCGCACCACATAATCGCTCGCCCCGAGATCGAGGCCCTTGGCCAGGCGGGGCAGATCCTCCTCATCGGCAATCAGCAGGATCGGCAAGTGACGCCAGGTCTCGCTGGCCCGGCAGCGCGAGACGAGCCGCAACGGAGCGTCGTCGGTCAGGGTCAGGCTGGCGATCAGGATCTCGGCTTCGGCCAGATGCCCTTGCGCCTCCTCGCAATTGGCGGCGCGAACAATCTCGCGCGCGACCGGCCGCAACATCCCGGCCATACGCGCCGCGGCGACCGCATCCTCCTCGCAAATCAGGATGTGCGCGAGAACGGGATTGGGGGTGAAGGCGGCGGATCGGGGTCCGGCCAGGCGCAGGCAGATCTCTTCCCGCGCGCGCCATTCCTCAAGCGTGCGCTTCAATCGGACGAGCGAGCGCAGGCGCGCGAAGAGGGCGACATCATTGACCGGCTTGGTCAGAAAATCGTCGGCTCCGGCCTCCAGCCCCTGCACCCGATGGATGACATCGGACAGCGCCGTCACCATCACCACCGGCACGTCCGCGGTGCGCGGATTGGCCTTCAGGCGACGGCAGACCTCAAACCCGTCCATCCGCGGCATCATGACGTCGAGGAGCACCAGATCCGGCGGCTCGGCGTCGGCTACGGCAAGCGCTTCCGGGCCGTCAAAGGCGCGGATCACATCGTAGTACTCGCAAGCCAGCTTTGCTTCGAGCAATTTGACGTTGAGCTCGTTATCATCAACGACCAGGATGCGGGCGCTCATCGGCCATCTTCCGTTACGGGACTACCGCAGCTTCAGGACAGAAAGCGTGCCACAGTATGCAGAAAACTGGCGACCGAGATCGGCTTTGCAATATAGGCTTCGCACCCTCCGTCGCGGATCTTCTGCTCGTCACCCTTCATCGCGAAGGCGGTGATCGCCACCACCGGAATTGTCCGCAGGTCCTTGTCGTCCTTGATCCATCGGGTGACCTGGAGACCGGAGATTTCGGGCAGCTGGATGTCCATCAGGATCAGATCGGGCCGATGGCGGCGCGCCAGCGCCAACGCCTCGCGGCCGTTCTTGCTCTGCAATGTATAATAGCCCTGGGCCTCGAGCAGATCATTGAAGAGCTTCATGTTGAGTTCGTTATCCTCGACGATCAGGATCTTTTTATGCTGCGGGCGCCCGAAGCGTCCCTCCGACGTCACGGCTTCGAGCGTCATGGCTTGCTGCCCTCGCATGGATCGCCGACCGCGCCGCCCGTGCTCCGCCGGGCAGGGTCGGTCCCTGGCCAACACCTCTTACGCAACGGGGTCTTAACAATTCGCTAAACCTTCCCCTCCGCCTCCGGGAGGATCGCCTCATGCCAGCCGCGTTCCGCATCGGCGTCGATTTCGGCGGGACCAAGATCGAGGCCGCCGCATTGGATCGAGCGGGAACCGTACGCCGCCGCCGCCGGGTGGCAACGCCGAGCGGCGATTATCGGGCGACGATCGCGGCGATCGCCGCTCTTGTGTCCGCCCTCGAACACGATCTCGGCGCCGGCGCGACGGTTGGGATCGGCATGCCAGGCGCGATTTCGCCGCTGAACGGCCTGGTCAAAAACGCCAACTCGACCTGTCTCAATGGCCGGCCGCTCAAACGCGATCTCGAAGCGGCGCTTGGGCGCCCGGTGCGGCTTGCCAATGACGCCAACTGTTTTACGCTGTCGGAGGCGACGGACGGCGCGGCGGCGGGCCTCGCGACCGTATTTGGCGTCATTCTCGGGACCGGTGTCGGCGGCGGCATCGCCGTGTCGGGCGAGATCCTCGCCGGCGCCAACGCGATCGCCGGAGAGTGGGGCCACACGCCGCTGCCCTGGCCGGCGCCGGACGAGCTGCCGGGTCCGCCCTGCTACTGCGGGCGCCGGGGGTGCATCGAGACCTTTCTTTCTGGACTCGGGCTCGCCGCAGACCATCGCCGCCACACCGGGCAGACCCTCACCGCCGCCGCGATCGCCGCCGCCGCCAACAGCGGAGACCCGCCCGCTCTTGCCACGATGGAACGCCATGCCGAGCGGCTCGCCCGCGGGCTGGCGATCGTCATCAACCTGCTCGATCCCGACGCGATCGTGCTTGGCGGCGGCCTTTCCGCGATCGCAATGCTTTACGATCGCGTCCCGCAACTGTGGTCGCGATGGATTTTTTCGGACGTCGTGAGCACCCGTCTGCTGCCGCCGCTGCACGGCGATTCGAGCGGGGTGCGCGGGGCGGCTTGGCTGTGGCCGCCGGACGTATCGCCGTGACCCTCCTGTGCCGCGACTGCCGCGCGCTTCTGACACTCGCCGACGCACCCCGGCGCTGCCCGCGTTGCGGCTCGCCGCGCATCGTCTGGCACGGCGAGATTGCCGAGTTGGCGATCGCACATATCGATTGCGACGCGTTTTATGCGACCGTCGAAAAGCGCGACCGCCCCGATCTCGCCGATCGGCCGGTCATCGTCGGTGGCGGCCGGCGCGGGGTCGTGCTTGCCTGCTGCTATGTTGCGCGGCTCTACGGGGTGCGCTCGGCAATGCCGATGTTCCGGGCGCTTGCCGCTTGTCCGGAGGCGGTCGTGATCCCGCCGGACATGACCAAGTACCGCACGGTTGGCCGCGCCGTGCGCGCCGAGATGCAACGCCTGACGCCGCTCGTCGAGCCGCTGTCGATCGACGAGGCCTTTCTCGATCTGCGCGCCGCTGCGGTCGCCCAGGGTACGGCGCCGGCCCAGCTCCTGGCCGGTCTGGCGGCACGGGTCGAAAGCGAGTTCGGGATCACCGTATCGATCGGACTGTCCGACAGCAAATTCCTCGCCAAGATCGCCTCTGATCTCGACAAGCCGCGCGGGTTCGCCGTCCTCAGCCGGGCCGATGCGCCGACCTTTCTCGCCGACAAGCCGGTCTCCCTGCTGTGGGGGGTTGGGGCGGCGCTCGCGCGCCATCTCGCCGCCGATGGCATCGCCCGCATCGGCCAACTCGCCGCTCTTGGCGAAGCCGAACTTGCCGCCCGCTACGGCCGGACCGGCGCGCGTCTTGCGCGGCTCGCCTGCGGCGAGGACGAGCGCGCTGTCCTCGCCGATGTGCGAACCCGGTCGATCTCGGCGGAAACCACCTTTGCCCGCGATCAGGCGGACCGGGAAACCCTGGAGCAAGCCTTGTCGCCGTTGTGCGCGCAGGTCGCGATACGCCTGCGCGAGGCCAAGCTGGCCGCTGCGGCTGTGACGCTGAAGCTCAAGACCGCTGATTTCCGTCTGCGCACCCGCTCCCGGCGGCTCTCCGATCCGACCCAGCTCGCCGATGCTCTGCTCGCCGCGGCCACTGTGCTGCTTGCCGCCGAAGCCGATGGGATCACCCGTTTTCGCCTGATCGGGGTCGGCGCCGACGCGCTCGTCGATGCGGCTGCCGCCGATCTGCCGACCCTGTTCGACCGCGGCGGCATCCCGGCGGGACCCGCCCGGCCGAAACCGGCGCAATATGCCGCCCGTTTCCGCCACAGAAGGACGGTGTAGGACGGCAAAGCCTTTCGCCCCCGCGAAGGCGGCAGCGCAATCCGCCGATTGCGCTCAGCAGTGCGGCTTTGGCAAGGGTTCGATATCGTCGAGCGTGGCGTCGATCGCATACTCGCCATAATCGATGACCATGGCTTCCGAGACACCATCATCCAAGAGCTTCATGCCGAGTTCGTAATCGGGCTCCTCGGTCTTGCTGTCGGCCGGGAAGAAGGCCAAGCGGACATTCCAGCCGGGCCGCCGCAATAAGGGACTCAGCTTCTGCATGGCCGGATCGGCGGCGAGTTTTGGCCCGATGACCGCCGATACCTCGCTCGCCCCTTCATCGGCCGACCCGTCGAAGACCTGGCGGACGACAAAGTGCTTCCCCGCACGGGCGTCCTCGATCAAGAGGATCGTGTGCGCGCTGGGAAACAGCACCCCGGGCGGGAGCTTGCGTTCGTGCGGCTGCGGCGTTGAGAAAAAAGCGACGCCGCCCTTGCCCGGACCGTCGAGCTGGACCGTACCACGGATGTCCTGCGTAACCTTGCCGTTGCGCATCTCGCGATCGTTGAAACGGTAGCGCGTCCCGTCCTTTGCTTCCCAGGTCACAAAATTCGACTGGATCTCGACATCCGGGCTTTCCGCATAGCGCATGCGCAGCCGGTAGCGCTGCTCTATGGTCCACCCGCTGCAGGTCTCGCCCCATTCGTATTCCATCGCGCCCTGCGCATCGATGACGCCGGAATCGCTGCGCACCTTGGCGAGCCGCATCGAGTAGAGCGCCCGATGGGGAATGATGTCGGGGGTCATCTCGGCCCCCGCCGCCGGCACCGTCGCGGCAAGCACAGCGGCCAGCAGAAAGGACACGGCTGCGCGCGGCCCCATCGCGCGACCCTTTCTCGCCACCCCGGAGATCAGGCGCTGCCGCCCTTGGCGGGCGGCAATGCCAGCCGGATGTGCAGTTCCCGGAGCCGTTCGGGCGGCAGCGGCGCCGGAGCGCCCATCAACAGATCGCGCGCCTGCTGGTTCATCGGAAACGCGATGACCTCGCGGATGTTCGGGGTATCGGCCAGCAGCATGACGATGCGGTCGATGCCGGGGGCGAGGCCGCCATGCGGCGGCGCGCCGTACCGGAAGGCGTTCAGCATGCCGCCAAAACGCGCCTTGACCTCTTCGGCCGAATAACCGGCGAGAGCAAACGCCTTGACCATGACGTCCGGGCGATGATTGCGGATCGCTCCCGAGGCCAGTTCGACCCCGTTGCACACGATGTCGTATTGCAGTGCATTGATGGACAGCGCGTTCTCGCTCGTCAGTTCCTCGATCGCGGCGTTGGGCATCGAGAACGGGTTGTGACTGAAATCGATCTTTCCGGTCTCCTCGTTGATCTCGTACATCGGAAAATCGGTGATCCAGCAGAAGCGGAAAGCGCCCTCCTCGACAAGACCGAGTTCGCGGCCGAGGCGGTCGCGCGCCGCGGCGGCGAGCTTTTCCGTTTCGGCCTTCGGCCCGGCCGCGAAGAACACGACATCGCCGCCGCCGACCCCGCTCAGTTTGGCAATCCTGGCGATCTCGTCCGGTGTGAGATTGTTCGCTATCGGACCACGGCCAATCAGTGGTCCTTCGGGAACGTCCAGCGTCCGCAGCCCCGCTTCACCGCGCTCCAGAATGATGTAGCCGAGCCCCGGAGCGCCCATCTCGGTTTTCGCCCAGGCGTCCATCCGATCCTGGAACGACGAGCGCGGCCGCGAGGCCGAACCCGGCGCCGGGATGGCGCGGACGACGTCGCCGTTCTCGACGATGCGCCGGAAGGCGCGGAATTTCGAGTTCGCAAACACGGCCGAGACGTCGGCGATGATGAGCGGGTTGCGCAAATCGGGCTTGTCGGTGCCGTAGCGCAACAGCGCTTCCCGGTAGGGGATGCGCGGAAACGGCGGCAGCGTCACCACGCGGCCGCCGCCGAATTCGTCAAAGACACCGTGAAGGACCGGCTCGGTCGCAGCAAACACGTCCTCCTGGGTCACAAAAGACATCTCCAGATCGAGCTGGTAAAATTCGCCGGGCGCACGGTCGGCGCGGCTGGCCTCGTCGCGAAAGCACGGCGCGATCTGGAAATAGCGATCAAAGCCCGAGACCATCAGCAACTGCTTGAACTGCTGCGGCGCCTGCGGCAGCGCATAGAACTCGCCGGGGTGCAGCCGGCTCGGCACGACATAGGGCCGCGCCCCTTCGGGGGAGTCGGCGGTCAGGATCGGCGTCTGGAACTCGGTGAAACCCTGCGCGATCATGCGCCGCCGGATCGCGGCGATGACGTGCGCGCGCAGCATGATGTTGGCGTGCACGCGCTCGCGCCGCAGATCGAGAAAGCGGTAGGGAAGCCGCATCTCCTCCGGGTATTCGGCCTCGCTGTTGACCGGGAACGGCAAGGGCTCGGCCTCGGCAAGAACCGTTATGTCGGCGATCACAAGCTCGACCTCGCCGGTTGCCAGTTTCGGGTTGATCGTATCGGGCGAGCGCGCTGCCACCTTGCCGTCAAAGGTCACGACGCTTTCGAGCCGCAGCGCATCCGCCTTGGCGAAGAGTGGCGAGGACACGTCGATCACGCATTGCGTCAGACCGTAATGATCGCGCAGATCGATAAACAGGAGCTGGCCGTGGTCGCGCTTCCGATGCACCCAGCCGGACAGCCGCGCCGCGCGTCCGGCGTCGGCGAGGCGCAGGGCACCGCAGGTGTGGGTCCGATAGGCGTGCATGGAGGGAAGACCTGGCTCGGAGCAAGGGCGGCAACAGGCACGGAAGGGAGCGGCTTGTCAAGGCGGCCGGCACCGACGGCCACCCGCCAGAGCGCGCGGCGTGGTATGCAACATCGCCGCAGGCGATCCGACCCCGGCCGGTCGAGGAGAAGGACCCATGCCGACAGCGCTCGAAGACAAGGACGCGATCCGCGAAGTTCTGGCCGAATACTGCTTCCGCCTCGATGGCGGCCGTTTTGCCGAGATGGCGGCTCTGTTCACCGAGGATGGCACCTGGGACACGGCCTTTGGCAAGGCCGTGGGCCGCGCCGCGATCGCCGATCTGGCGCGCGATCTGCGCACCCGCGCCGGCAACAACCGGCCGCGCGCGATCCACCTTGTCACCAATATCGCGATCGCTCTCAACGGTGATCACGCCCGTGTCCGTTCCAACTGGACGGTGGTGCAGAACAGCGCCGAGGGGCCGAAGATCGGCTCGGGCGGCAGTTATGACGACGAGATGGTCAAGCGGGACGGCCGCTGGCTTTTCCGTTATCGCAAGATTGACCGCTTTATCGCCGATTGACCGCGGCGGCGGCCGCGATCAGCCGAGAACCGCGGTGGGTAGCGGGGTCAGATCACGGTGCCGCGCGAGCGGCGGAGGTGCCCCTTGCGGCATCTTCATGCCGATCCGGTCGTGCCACAGACCGCCATGCCGAACCTACTGTAATCCAGAGGTTTGGGCTTGATGGGTGCATGCCTCTATGTGTATCAACCTTTCGACTTTCACTTTCTCGAAGTATTGCTTAGCTTCGTGCTGTTCAATCAATTCCGCAGCTGTCACAAAGGGCGGGCGAGTTCCTCGTAACAGCACGGCTGGGCGGGAGGCTGCATCGAGCCGCTCTTTGGCGGAGGCGAGTGCTTCGTCGAGAGATTGACATTTAGGGCAAGGCATATCGGTTCTCCACATTGTACTGTATACGTATGCTATACGTCAGCGATATGCAACTCTGTCCAGCAAAATTTTTTGGCGAAGGTTGTCCCGCTGTCGTGAGAGTTATAAGTATAGGCAGTTTAAGTGAACACAACAATTAAGATTTTGTATATACATAATCCAGATAATATAAATAAAAATATAGCTGATATGGTAGTCGGCAACTCAATTGATGAATAATATCTTTTTTCCACTTCCATCAGCGACTTTTGTTGTTCAGAAACTGTTTCATCCTGAAGTAGAGTATGCAGAACAACAAATTTATTGTCCAGCCCCAATGAAACTTCACCAATAATCAATAAAATTGCGCCCCAAGCTCCTATTATAGTTACGTATAACAATCCTATTAAAGCTACGATCACAATCTGGAATTGTTGTGTAAATTTATCAAATAACAGGAAAAATAATAAAAGAATGATAAGATTGATAAGAATCGCTCCCGCAAGACGTGTTCTCGATGTTTTTCTATCTCTCAAGATACTGGCTTATCTATTCATTGAGGCCTGTTAGACTTTGGAATTTGTGCCCGTATTTTGGTAATGACAGAGGAACATGGAAATCAGATTTTCGCGGATCGAGCGAATGCACTTCAATTTCCTCGTCACTTTGACCGGATACCGTTAGCGGATCGGGCATATTGTTCCTCCGGCCTTTCGCACCTTAGCATGCCCGCATGGGAGATAACAGGTGATCGAGGGTCGCGCCTAAGCCGGCCCCGCCATTGGTCGGGATCAGCCGAGAACCGCGGCGGCGAGCGGGGTCAGAGCGCGGCGCCGCGCGATCGGCGGAGGCGCCCCTTGCGGCATCTTCATGCCGATCCGGTCATGCCACCAGCACTTGAGACCGACCCGCGCGGCGCCGAACAGATCGTAGGCGGAGCCGGCGACAAACAGCGCGCGATCGGCAGCGACCCCGATCTCGTCGAGGGCCAATCGGTAGGGCCGCGGGTCCGGCTTGTAAAAGCCGGCGCGTTCGGCCGTCACCACGGTCTTGAAGGCAATTCCGACGCGGCCCGCGGCAATCCGCCCGAGCGCTTCGGAGCAGTTGGTGACAACGCCGAGCGGCACCCCGGCCGCGGCAAGTTCACGCAGCGCGGCGGGAGCCTCGGGCCACGGGGCGATCTCGCCGTAACGTCCCGCAAGCTCCCCGGCGAGACGGCGCGGCAGCCCGACCGCCGCCGCGGCTTCCGCAACAAGATCCTCATAGGGGCAATAGGCCCCGGTTGCGTATGTAATGCGCAGATACTCTGTCCGCCAGCGCCGTCCGGTCTCGGCATCCCCTGCCACCCGGTTCCACAAGGTCCAACTGTCGAGCAGCGCCGTCAGCAGATCAAAGAGGACGGCATCCCAGCAGCGCGGCATTGCCGGAGACTGTCAGTACATGTGCTGGCCGCCATTGATCGACAGGGTCGAGCCGGTGACAAAGCCGGCCTCGTCGGCGACCAGAAAGAGGACGGTGCGGGCGATCTCCTCGGGCCGGCCAAGACGGCCGACCGGGATGCGAGCGACGATCTTTTCCAGGACGTTGGCCGGCACCGCGCGCACCATGTCGGTGTCGATATAGCCGGGCGCGATCGCGTTGACGGTGATGCCGCGCGCCGCCCCCTCCTGCGCCAGCGCCTTGGTAAAGCCGTGGATGCCGGATTTGGCGGCGGCATAATTGACCTGGCCGTACTGCCCGGCCTGGCCGTTGATCGAGCCGATATTGACGATCCGCCCAAAGCCGCGCTCGCGCATCCCCTCGATGACGCAGCGCGACAGGTTGAAGCACGAGGCGAGGTTGGTCTGGATGACCGCATTCCACTGCTCAAAGCTCATCCGGTGGATCGTCGTGTCGCGGGTGATGCCGGCGTTGTTGACCAGGATCTCGATCGGGCCGACCTGCGCCTCGATCGCCTTGACGCCTTCCCGGCAGGCTTCGAAATCGGCGACATTGAACTTGAAGGCCGGGATGCCGGTCTCCTCGCTGAACCGGCGCGCCGCCGCATCGTCGCTGCCATAGACCGCAGCCGGGCGATACCCGGCCTCCTTCAGCGCCGTCGCGATCGCGCGGCCGATGCCGCGCGTCCCGCCCGTGACCACCGCCACTCGCGCCATCATTTCCTCCCTAGATGTCTGTCAGACGATCATCGCACCGTCCTGCCCGCAAAACAACGTCATGGCCGGGTTTGGCCCGGCCATCCACGCAACCATGCCAACCCTGTATTTCAGGAGTTTGATACTGGCTGCCTCTACGTGGATGCCCGGATCAAGTCCGGGCATGACGGTATGAATTTGCGGCGATTATTCGCTGACAAGCTCCAGTATGAGGATTTTCTTGTAAAACCTAATCGCGCTCGACGCACATCGCGATGCCCATGCCACCGCCGATGCACAAGGTTGCCAGCCCCTTCTTGGCGTCGCGCCGCTGCATCTCATAAAGCAGCGTGACCAGCACGCGCGTGCCGGAGGCGCCGATCGGATGGCCGAGCGCGATCGCGCCGCCATTGACGTTGAGCTTGTCCGCCGCAAATCCGAGATCGCGCGCCACCGCGCACGCCTGCGCGGCAAACGCTTCATTGGCCTCGATCAGGTCGAGATCGGCGACCGACCAGCCGACTTTCCGGAGCGCCATGCGGCTGGCCGGGATCGGCCCCGTACCCATGATCGCCGGATCGACCCCGGCGGTCGCCCACGAGACGATGCGGGCGAGCGGCTTGACACCGCGCTTTTCGGCCTCATCCGCGGTCATCAGCACGACCGCCGCGCCGCCGTCGTTGATGCCGGAGGCGTTGCCGGCGGTGACCGTGCCGTTCTTGTCAAAGGCGGCGCGCAGCTTTGCCAGCACCTCGATGGTGGTGCCGTGCTTCGGGTGCTCGTCGGTATCGACGATCGTTTCGCCGCGCCGCGTTTTGATCGTGACCGGAACAATCTCGTCCTTGAAGCGGCCGGCCTTTTGCGCCGCTTCCGCGCGCGCCTGCGAGCGGGCGGCCAATTCGTCCTGCTGCTCGCGGGTGATCTGCCAGCGCTGGGCGACATTCTCGGCGGTGTTGCCCATATGGTAGCCGTTGAAGGCGTCCCATAGCCCGTCGCGGATCATCGTATCGACGAGATCGGTGTCGCCCATCTTGACACCGTTGCGCAGATGGATGCAGTGCGGCGCTTGGCTCATGCTCTCCTGCCCGCCGGCGACGACGATCCGGCTGTCGCCGAGAAGGATCGCCTGGTAGCCGAGCGCCACCGTGCGCAGCCCGGAGCCGCACAACTGATTGACCCCAAAGGCCGTCACCTCATAGGGGATGCCGGCGCCGACCGCCGCCTGGCGCGCCGGGTTCTGACCCTCGCCGGCACTGAGGATCTGGCCCATGACGACCTCCGAGACCTCCTTTGGCTCGACCTGCGCGCGACGCAGCGCCTCGGCGATCGCCGTTTCGCCGAGCTTGTGCGCGGGCAGGGCAGCGAGGCCGCCGTTGAAGGCGCCGATGGCGGTGCGGGCGGCGCCCGCGATGACGATCTCGGTCATCCGAAAATCTCCTTCTCAGGGTTAACGGTCCTGGGGGCAATCGTCCGCATTTCCCAAAGCCTCACGGGATCATATCTGCCCCCGCCCCCTCCGGTCGAGCCGCGCGGACCCTTGGCTGCTGCGGCCGCCAGGACAGCCGCCGCGTCCCGCGCCCGCATCGGGATACGGGAAAGGAGTCTTTAGCTGGGGTGAACCCGGCCAAAGGCTGTATGGTTGGCGGCTCGCACCTTGCCTCAGGCCGGATACCGCGCAGATGAGCACCCAGGATAACGACCCGACAGGCGACAGGAAACCGGTCATCGTCAAAAAATATGCCAACCGCCGCCTGTATAATACGGCGACCAGCTGCTACGTGACGCTCGATGACCTTGCCAAGCTGATCAAGGAGGGTGGCGACTTTGTCGCGCATGATGCCAAGACCGGCGAGGACATCACCCGCTCGGTGCTGACCCAGATCATCATGGAAGAGGAGCAGAAAGGCCGCAACCTGCTGCCGATCAGCTTTCTGCGTCAGTTGATCAGCTTTTACGGGGACAGCATGCAGTTCCTCGTACCGGGATACCTGGAACAGGCGATGATCGCCTTCGCCCGCAACCAGGAGCAGATGCGCAAGAGCCTGCAGGCAACGTTTGGCATGTTCCCGTTCGGCCAGTTCGAGGAGATGGGCAAGCAGAACATCGCCTTGTTCGAGCGTGCGCTGCGCGTGCTGTCGCCTTATGCGCGCGAGGAGCGCCCGCCTGCCGCCGAGCCGACGCCGTCCCGCGGCAGCGAAGACCCACGCCTCAAGCGGCTGGAAGACCAGATCGCGGCGTTGCAGCGTCAGCTCGATTCGCTCGACCGGGAGCGGAGCGGGGAGCAGGGATGAAAGGGTGAGGGGGGCCTCGCCCAGGCTTGCCGCCGGCACCCCCCTCCCCGCGGACGAACCGCCACACCAGAGGTCTGGAGGTTCACCCAGCCCTTCCGCACGGACGCCGGCATCGGAGCGCTGCGGCGTAAACCGGGACGGCCGCTCAGCCCGCCTTTGCGATCGCGGCCTCCGGGGCGGCGGCTCTGGCGAGCCATATCCGCTCCACCGTCGGCTTTCCGAAGTGATAGCCCTGCAGATAACCGACACCCTCGGCGCTCAAGAGCGCCGCCTCCCGCGCACTCTCGACGCCTTCGGCGACGAGGCCGAAACCGATGCTGCGGGCAAGGCCGACCAGATGGCGCAACACGCCGCGGTGCGCCGGGCTGGTCTCGACCAGGCGAACCAGCGATATGTCGAGCTTGACCGTATCGATCGCGAGATGATCGAGATGGCGCAGGGTGGTGTGGCCGGCGCCAAAATCATCAAGCGCGACCCGGCAGCCGGCAGCCCGCACGGTATCGACAAAGCGCGCCGATTCTTCGAGATCGCCGAGCGCAGCGGTCTCGGTGATTTCCACGACCAGACGCCGCGCCACCTCGGGCGAGCGGCGCAGGGCCGAGACCAGGTGGCGCAGCCAGATGCGGTCGCACGCCGTCAGCCCGGAGATATTGAAACCGAGCTTGATGCCCGGATGACGCGCCACTTCACCGAGAGCCATCTCAAAGACATGGCGATCGATCATTCCGATCGTGCCCTGCGCTTCGAGCGCTGCGATGAATTCGCCGCCCGCCCGAATCGTGCCATTCTCCTCGCGCAGCCGCAGAAGACATTCGAAATAATCGATCTCTCCGGTCGCCGCGCAGACGATCGGCTGAAAGGCGAACAGCAGGCGACCCTGCCGCAGCGCTCTCTCGATGATTTCCCCGAGACGCCGGCAGTGTTGTTGGTCTTCGGGCACGATCATGCCTCGGGCTCGCCCTGTGGCTGGTCCACCGCGCGACGATGAACCCCGATCCGTTGATAAATTCTTACCCCATCGGGGGAGGCATGGGCGGTCAGGCGGGCGTATTGGCGATCAGAAATGGCAGCACCGATACGTTGAAATCGCGGGCGCGCACCTGGTTGAGAAAATGCCCTCCGCGCGGAAAAATCTTGATCTCCGCGCCCGGGATCAGGCGCCCCAGTTCCTCGGCGAAATAGGCCGGGGTGACGATATCGTCCTCCGCCCCGACCACCAGGGTCGGCAGTCTGATGCGGCCGAGATCGCTGGTGCGGTCAAAGGCCAGCATCGCATTGATCCGGCTGACCACCACCTCGGCCGCGGAGAAGGTTGCGAGCTGCTGCGCCTCAAGCTGGCGAAGCCGCTCATTGTTGCGAGCGATCCACCAGCTCGGAAACAAGAGCAGCGTCGATTCCTGCAGATAAATGTTGGGGCCGAGCCGCTGCAGGATGTCCTTGCGCAGCGAGAACAACCGGCGGAAGTAGGCGTCTGCCTTGGTCCAGGTGGCGGACAGAACGACGCTGGTGAAGCGGTCGGGATGCTCGATGGCGAGCACCTGCGCCATCGCCCCGCCGGTCGAGTGGCCAATGAGATGCGCCCGCTCGATCCCGAGCGCATTCATCAGCGCGATCGCGTCCTCGGCCAGGCTCTCGACGACATAGCCGATCCGGCTTGGATCACTCTGTCCAAATCCGCGATGATCGTAGGTCACGACCTCAAAACGCTTGCCGAAGGCCGCGACCTGGTCCTGCCAAAACGAGGCAAACCCGCCCAGTCCGGAGATGAACAGGACAGGAAACCCCATGCCATGCCGCTCATAATAGAGCGAGCAGTCACCGATTGGGATGCGCGGCATCGATTCGGCCGTTGTGAGCTGATCGTCGTCGGTATCATTCGGCGCCGATCCCTGTCAACGCGATCCGCATGCGCTTCTTGCATGAGCGAGGTGAGATAATGACCGAAACCGCCGCACCCCTGCCTAAAAAATGACACATCGCGTTCGTTCAATCGGCGCGACACCGCTTGGTTGAGCAAGGTCAACTCGATCTCGCCGGACCCGGACTGGCAGAGTATGGCCTTCTCGATCGGCCAGTGCGCCAAGGCCGGACAAACGGGGACGGAGAACATTCTCCGAACGGCCTGCAGGCGGACGTCGAGGGGTCTCCCGGAGGGGCTCGGGCATTTTCCCTGAACGAGTGGAGCACGATGAAAGAAGAGCAGGAGAAAGTCGTCAAGCCGCAGCGCGGTGAGGGGCGAGCGGTCTTCGCCGCGGGCCAGGTCGCCGCCGAAGCGGGCGAGATGCCGGCCGCGATGCCGCGCCGATCCACCGGCCGCACCCAGGATGTCGATCGCCATGTCGGCGCCCGGGTGCGCGAGCGGCGGATCATGCTTGGCCTCACCCAGCAGCAATTGGCCGATCTGATCGGCGTCACCTATCAGCAAGCCCACAAGTACGAGCGCGGCATCAATCGCGTCTCGGCTGGCCGGCTATTTGAGATCGCCCAGGTGCTGAGCGTCCCCGTCAGCTATTTCTTTGACGGTCTCGCCGAGGGCGGCGGCCGGGGCGTCACCACGCGCGAGCGCATGTGTCTCGAATTGGCTCGCAACTTCGCCCAGATCCCGAATGAGCGGCACCAGGAGGCGTTGAGCCAACTGGCGCGGGCGTTGGCCGCCGATTGATCCGCCGCGGCGCGGCGGTCGGGCCGCTCGCGCCCGGCCGACCGTGCCGCCTGCGGCCGATTCTGTCCTTGCCGCAGACCTGTCTCGTCTCGCGCTCCTGCGATCCGTCGGGGCGCTAGAGAAGGGGAGGACCGCGCCGCCGGCCGCCGATCAGGCTGACCAGCAGGCTGATGATAAAGATCACGATGAAGATGACGAAAATGATCTTCGCGATCGCTGCAGCGGTTGCCGCCAGTGCCCCGAAACCCAGAATCGCGGCAATGATGGCAATAACAAGGAATACCAAGGTCCAGTAAAGCACAGGTTTCCTCCGTGATCAGGCCCGCCCGGAGCAATGATTATCGTGGTTTGGCGGACCGCATCCCTGTTGTGGTTGAACAAGGGCGCGAGCGCGTTGGTTCCGAAATCGTGTTCTTGTCAGAATCTAAAGCCGAAGCGCAAACCGGCGTCGTTGATGCTCTGATTCTCCCGGGCAAAACCGGCATTGGAAACATGATCGAAATAGGCCGACACTTCGTATCGGGGGGTGATGCGATAGCCGAGTTCCAGGCTCGGGTGGAACAGAACGTGCGAGCCGAGACTCTTGCGGTTGGGCCGCGTTGAGCGGATCAGGCCGTTGTTGAAGGAGGGGCCGATGCCGATGCTGAAATCGATGCCGTCGCCCGAGCGCAGCAGATTTCGCGCCAGCAGCCAGGTCCAGGTCAGCCCGAAATAGCCCTGGCTGGTCTGTCCCGCGGTGTTGGCCTCAAAGCCGAAATCAAGGCGCGGCTGAATGAGCCAACGCAGATAGAAGGGGACGGTGTTGGCCACCGCATCGCGCACCGGTGAGGCAAACAGGACCTCTCCGTTGATGTCGGCGCCGCTTTCCTTGCCCTCGGCAAACCCCACGTCGTGCGCCAGCACGGCAAACTTGACCTCGTCGAGGGCGAGATAGCGCTGCTCCTGCGCGCCCGCCGGTCCCGGCAGCAGCACGACAATCACGACCAGCAGCGCCGGTAGCCGACAGTCAAACCGCAGCCGCATCCTCCGCTCCCCTCAGGTGATGCGGATAAGCTACACTGACCGCCAGGCGAGCCAGAAGCGCGAGACCTCTGCGGAGAAATGAGAGTCGCGTTCTGTTGCACGGAATCTACAGTGCGGGGGTCCTATGGCGACGCCGGCGGTCCGGCGGCGAGAACCAGGAGCGGCTGCTCGGCAATTGTCGCCGATAGCGCGCCCCCGGCGACGATCTCGCCATCGGCTTGCACCGGCCACTCTCCATCAGCGGTGAGCGAGACCGTCCGGGCCGGGATCACTCTCACCCCGGGCGCCCGGTGCGCAATGCCGAGCGCCAGCGCCGCCAGGACGCGCAGCACGGCCCGGCGCGAGCCGGGCGGAAACAGCACGACTTGAAACAGCGGATCGGCGGCCCGCGCCGCCGGCGCCAGGACAAAGCACCCGGCGTAGAACCGCGTCTTGGCGATGACCGCGGCGCCGGCACGATGCTCGGCGCCATCAATGCCGATGGAGAATGTGCCCGGGCGATGCCGTGCGAGGCACTTGAGGATCGCCCACAGAAAGGCGAATTTACCAAACCGTCGCTTGAGGCGCGGATCGACGGAAGCCACCACGGCGGCGTCAAACCCGATCCCGCCCATGCATAGAAACAGGCGGTCGCCGAGCCGCCCTTTGATGCGCCCGGGCCAGATCGGCCGCGGCCGGGCCTCAGCCAGGTACGCGGCAATCCGCTTCGGCTGCCGCGGCAGACCGAGTTCGCAGGCCAGCACGTTGGCGGTGCCGAGCGGCAGAACACCCAGGATTCGCGACGCGCCAAACAGACCGTTGGCAACCTCCTGCACGGTCCCGTCGCCGCCGGCCGCGACCACGAGATCAAATTCGGCTTCGGCCGCACCGGCCAGGCGCTCGGCATCGCCGGGGCCGGTGGTCGTCCGGACCGTGACGGCGCAGCCGCGCCGGGCGAGTTCGGCCAGCACGCGGCGCAAGCGCCGCCGCGCGCGCCGGCGCTGCCCGGCTGCCGGGTTCAGGATGATCAGGATACGCCGCGGTGGCGCGGCGGCCGTCGCCGCGGTCAGGCCGCGGGGCGCAGCACCGCGCTTTCCGCCGGGCCGTCGATCCACATCCGATACCACAATTCGAGCATCAGCAGCGCCCACAGCCGGGTGTGATGATCGCGCACCCGGCTGCAATGCTCGTCCAAAAGCCGCCGCACGTACTCGGCACGGAACAGGCCGCGTTCGCGCGCGCTCTGCGACAAGAGCGTGTCGTAGGCGAGTTCCTTCAGCGCGCCGCGGAACCACTCCTCGATCGGAACGCCAAAGCCGCGCTTCGGGCGGTGTAGCACCGGGCGCGGCAGGTAGGGTTTCATCGCCGTCTTGAGCAGCGTTTTTGTCGTGCCCCGCGCCATCTTGAGCGATGGCGGCAGCGCCGCCGCCCATTCCAGGAGGACATGATCGAGCAGCGGCGAGCGCGGTTCGAGGCCGTGCGCCATGCCGGCGACATCGACCTTGACCATCAGATCGTCCGGCAGATAGGTGTGGATATCGGCCCGGTTGGCGCCGGCGACGAGACCGCCGGCGGCCGCGAAATAGGGCGCGAACAGATCGGACGCCGAAGCCGAGAGCCGGGTTTGCAATACCTCGCCGTAACCCGCCGTCTTGTCGCGATCGGTGAAGTAGGCCAGTGTCGCGGCGTGGCGCCGCCACGGCTTATCCGCGGGTGCACGCAGCACCTCGCCGATCCGCGCGAGCTTGAAGCGCCGCTCAACCGCCCCCGGAGGCAGCGCGAGCGCACGCGCAAGGGCGCGGCGTCCCCACCCCGGCCCCCAGCGGGACATCGCGTCGAGCCGCGCCAGATACCTCATCGCTCGGTAGCGCCGATAGCCGAGAAAGCACTCGTCGCCGCCGTCGCCGTTGAGCGCGACGATGACGCGGCGCCGCGCCATCTGCGCAACATAATAGGTCGGCACCGCCGAGGGATCGGCAAACGGCTCGCCATAATGCCAGACGAGGCGCGGCAAAATGGCGACAGAGTCGGGTTCGACGACAAGTTCCTCGTGGTCGGTGCCATAGCGCTCGGCAACCATCCGGGCATAACGGGTCTCGTCGTAGGCTTTGGCCGAAAAGCCGATCGTAAAGGTCTTGACCCGGCCGCTGCCGAGCCGCGCCATCGTCGCCACAACCGCCGAGGAATCGACCCCGCCCGACAGAAACGCGCCGAGCGGCACATCCGAAACAAGGCGCAGGCGCACCGCCTCTTCGAGCCGGATGACCAGCTCGGCCGCGAGGTCGGCGACAGGCCGCTCACAGCCCGCCGCGCGCGGCTCGGGCAGATGCCAATAGCGCACGAGTTCCGGTTCGCCGAGCCGCCCGTCCGTCCCGACCGTGACGGTCAGGTAATGCGCGGCGGGCAGCTTGCGGACGCCGGCAAAGGCGCTCTCCGGCGCCGGCACATAGCCGAGCGACAGATAGCGGTCGATCGCGCCGAGATCGGCCTCGCGCCGCATCCCCGGCCAGGCGAGCAGCGCCTTCGCCTCCGATCCGAACAGGAGGGCAGCGCCGCAGCGGGCATGATAGAGCGGTTTCTTGCCGATCCGGTCGCGCGCCAGGATCAGGCGTCCGCTGCGCTGATCCCACAAAGCCAGGGCGAACATGCCGCGCAGCCGGGCAAAGACCCGCTCTCCCCAGGCGTGCCAGCCGTTGACGACGACCTCGGTATCGCTGCGGCTGCGGAACGTGTAGCCGAGCGCTTCGAGATCATGGCGGATCTCGGCGAAATTGTAGATTTCGCCGTTATAGCTGATCCAGACCGTCCCGTCGGCGCTCGCCATCGGCTGATGGGCGGCGGGCGAGAGATCGATGATCGACAGCCTGGAATGGACGAGGCCGGCGCGACCGTCGCTCCACAGGCCCTCGTCGTCCGGCCCGCGATGACGCAAGGCGGCGAGCATCGCGGCGAGCCGCGCCTCGGCGACCGCCTCGGGAAGCCGCGCGCCGGCCATCACAAAGCCGCCGATCCCGCACACCTGCTAGGAACTCGCCAGCGCCGCGACGCCCGCGGCGGCAGCGCCACTGCGCTGGGCCTCGGCATAGCGCGCGAGAACCCGCGCCGCATCTCCGAACATGACAAGACGGCCGCCGTCGAGCCAGGCGACCTTGGTGCACCAGCGCGCGATGGTGTCGAGCGCATGCGAGGCCAGCACGAGGATGCAGGATTGGCTGACAAAGCTGTTGATGCGCCGGTGCGCCTTGTCGAGAAACTGGGCGTCTCCGGCGAGGAGCCACTCGTCCATCAGCAGGATCTCGGGCCGGCTCGCGGTCGCCACGGCAAAGGCGAGCCGTGCGCTCATTCCGGCCGAATAGGTGCGCACCGGCATGTGCAGAAACTCGGCAAGTTCGGTGAATTCGGCGACCTCCGGGGTGAGGCGCCGGATTTCGGCCGGACGCAAGCCGAGATAGAGACCGCGCAGCCGGATATTCTCATACCCGGTTGCGTCGGGGTTGAGGCCGAGATTGATGTCGAGAAGCGCGCTGACCTGACCATCGACCGCGACGGCTCCGGCTGTCGGCTCGTAAACTCCGGCGAGGACGCGCAACAGGGTGGTCTTGCCGGCGCCATTGTGTCCGATGAGTCCGACCCGCTCGCCATGCGCGATCGCCAGCGACACGCTGTCAAGCGCCTGCACCAGAACGCGGTTGTGCTCGCGTCTCAGCGCGCGCGGCCGGGCCATCGCGAGCAAGGTCTTTTTGAGCGACCGGCTTCCGCCCTGATAGAGCGGGAACTCTACCGAGACGCGGTCGAGCGCGACCCTGGCCATGCCGCAGAGGCCCTTAGACCCAGAACGGGATGCGGGAGCGGAACCGGGCAAAGGCGGCGAGCGCCGCCGCCCATCCGACCACGGTAACGGCAAGCGCCATTCCCCACAGGGCGACGGGGACCGGTTGGCCGAGCAGCGGCGCGCGCACGATCTCGACCATCGCATAGATCGGGTTGAAATCGACGATCCACTGATAATGCCCGCCGAGCGAATTGGGAAGCCAGAAGATGGGGGTGATGAAAAACACGATCTGGATGAGACTGGCAACGATCGGCACGATGTCGCGAAAGCGCGCGCTGACCATGCCGAGCAGGAGGCACACCCAGACGCCGTTGGCGATCTGCACGACGAGACCGGGCACGGCCAGAAGTGCCCCGGCCCCGACCGGTACGGCGAACAGCAGCGCCACCACCAGATAGACGACGGCGTTATGGCCGAGCACGATCAGGTTGCGATAGAGGATGCGCAGAACGTGGATCGTGAACGGCATCCGCACCTGCCGGATGATGCCTTCGGCGCCGATAAAGCAGGTGCACCCTTCGGTGATGATCGCGGAAATGAATGTCCACAACAGCAGTCCGAGGGTCAGAAATGGCAGATAGGTGTGGATTTTCTCCTTGAAGATCGTCGAATAGACGACCCCCAGGGTGGCGATCATCACCGTCATGCTGAGCGTCAGCCAGAATGGTCCGAGAACCGAGCCGCGATAGCGCAGCCGGATGTCCTCCCAGGCCATGCTGCTCCAGACCCACCAGCGCGCCGTACCGCCGGCGAGATCGGCGAGCGCCTGGGCAAGCTGGCCCGGCCGGCGGCGCACACCAAGGATGGGCGCAGCCGCTGCGCCCGCAGCGGCAATGTCGTCGCGGTTGAAGGGGTCCATCGCCGTCGTCGCCCGCTGCGCCCCTTATTTCACCTTCTCCCCCGGCAAGCGGGAGGAGAGAGTGATGCCGCAAGAGTCAGACCGCTTCGGCCTTCTCAAAGGTTTCGGCCAGGGTTACCGTCATGTCGAAGAACTGGCGGCGCACCTTTGCGTCGGGGATGGAATAATAGAGACGGATCAACTCGATCGTCTCCGGCCGTTGCAGGTGCTCGCGCCACTGCTGGTCTTCGCGGCTCGGCGCGGCGTCGTCCGGGCGCAGATCGCCAAAGAAATAGGAGATCGGCACTCCCAGAATATCGGCCATCGCCGACAGCCGGGAGGCGCTGACCCGGTTGGCGCCACCCTCGTATTTCTGCACCTGTTGAAAGGTCAGGCCGAGCGCGTTTGCCAGGGTCTCCTGGTTCATGCCGAGCAGCAGCCGGCGCATGCGGATGCGACTTCCGACGTGCACGTCGACCGGGTTCGGGACCCCGGTGCCTCGCCCATAGCGGATCGCGGCTTTGCCCTCGCTTGCGTGCTTCAACATCTTTTTCAAGGCCCTCCCCTGTCGGCTGTGTGCAACTTTGCCTGGTATAGGGCAAAAGCGCAAGCGTTATTCGGTGAACCCCGGTTCCGCCCTCACGAGGACGACGCGATCGCGGCGGCTTCCTTGGCAACGGGGGCCCCGCGGAACAAGGCGGCGAGATCGGCGGCTTTCCACGTCCCGCGGTCTACAGCCCTTAACCTCTAAAAACGTTCTCGCGGTGGTATCGAAGGAACTGAGAATGCGGCTGAAACTCCGGTCGGGGCGGAAGTCGTAACTTGCCATCCGAATTTATCAATCTACGGACAGGCTCGGGGACACGACCCTTTGCCATGATTATCGTGTAATCATCGTCAAGCGAGAGCAGGCCACGGTCGAACATCCAGTGGACCGTACCACACAACGCAAGACCGTTTCGCACCGAGTCCGGACCAGACGCAGCTACCGGCCGTATGTGCGCGGCCTGCACCTCGGCTCGTCCGCCACCATTGATAATCTTGAGACCAGTGACGGCGCAGGTATTCTGGTAGGCAGACTTAACGGCTTCTGAAAAGGCCGCCTCCCGGAATGGCCGCGACGTAACTCGTTGGATGATAGGGCGATCAAACGTCGCCGGTTCCTCAGCAAGCTCCGCAGAATTCAGACCCGCAGATATTTCTTCCGCCATAGGGGTCGGCACAAGGAGTGGCGCAAAGGCTGCTCTCAAGATCAGGTCAAATTCAGCATTCGCGATCGGGCGCACCGCCCGACCGAACGCTCCCTTGCTGGTGCCACCATCAGGGCGCCGCAGGCCAGCTTCGTAATAATGATCACCTTCCTTGAACGGTACTGGCCGGTCGAATTGGAGAAAATCAGAAATGAGGGCGTAAAAATGATTTTGAATATGCAGATCGGGCCGAACGGCCGTAACGCGAGCCGCGGCGAAGTATGCTTGACGCCCACCGCGACTGCCAAGATCACCACTGCTGCGCCGGGGCTCGTAGTAGATAATCCAGTCTCCTACCACGGTCTCTACCT